>JAISKY010000173.1 GCA_031260745.1 Oscillospiraceae bacterium | reverse complement strand
GCTCATCAGCCTGAACTTCCAGCTGTCGCCTCTGGCCGCCGCCCGGTACTCGCGCGTATTCACTCCGGAGGTCTGCGTAGTTTTTTCGTAGGGCTTCAAGATTTCCAGACCGTGAGCCTGACATATTTTGTCGGAGAATTTTCGCAATTCGCTAAGACTTTTTTCGTTGAACTGGATTTTCAGACCGGTTTCGGAGTTTACCGAATTCACGATTAAATGATTGTGCCAATGGTCCGCGTCAATGTGAGTGGCTATAAGAACCTCAAAGCCCTTGAAATATTCGGCAAGTTCCACACCCATTTGGTGAATATCTTTTGGATTTGCCGATTCGCCGGGTTTGAAACTCTGAACGAATTGTTTGTAAAACACTCCGGTATCTTTGTCGTACTGAACTTTCGTAGCCATAAACTCCGGGAACGCGCTCTCCGCGACGCAGTTTTGACCGCTGATTAAGCGGTAGCGCGCTCCGTTGTTCGGGTCAGTGAACATCGTCTTTTTCGCCTGTCCGACATAGACTATTACCTTTCTCAGCGCGATTGCGCTCTGCGTCCTGCCTTTGATTGCAGTTACTGTTGCCAGTTTTCATCACCTGCCTTTCAGCTTCGTAACCGCCCTGACCAAAGTTCCGAATTGCTCTTTGACTTCGCAAAGCTCCAAACTCCGGATTTTGCCCATATTTGACAGCGTAGTTAGTTGGTTCAGATTGCGTCCAAGCGCTTTTAGCTCCGTGAGTATCGGAGCCAGTCCGTCAACTACAACGATTTCCTTGCCCAGCGCCGCCGCCGTAATGAACGCCGTTACGGACAACTTGGAGCGTTCGGCTTTGCTTCGGATTCGCTCGAAATCCGGTTCGCTTAACCGGAAACAGAACATTTTAGATTTGCTCGTGAGTATCGACCTCCTTTCGTTCGTACTCGGGGGTTAGGGGGCAGTGCGCCCCCTTGCGTTGGGGTGCGGGGGTATGTCAGCCGGACACCAGCGTCTCCGCCAAGCTGTTTGTATTGCGCCGCGAAAGCGGCGTATATACAAACAATATGCTTGCCTACCCCACCGGGGTAGTATTCTCCCGTCGTTTCCTCAGACCGTTCTATGTAAGATTTGTCCTGTAGGAAACATCTTCGTTCAGAATAGATTCAACAACGAGATAATGCTTTTATTGTAATTCTATTTATCTGATTCTTATATTATAACACACTCTTGACATTTTGTCAAGAGTGTGTTATAATAAATTAGAATTATTTCTTTTATCTGAATCGAGGGCTTATTATGAACTTCAATTTCAAATTTTACACCAACGGAGTACGCGAATTTTTCTACTGGGAGGACAACACCAGCCTTTTCAATTACCGTTATCAGCCGATTAAAAAAGACCTTGATTTCACTCAAAGCCTTTTGGATTTCCTTGATTTGGATATGAACGATTACTTCGACATTTGCACCGAGATTAGCGAGGGACTTCAAGGTCTCTACAAAGACCCGAACGCAAGCGTTAAATCTCTGCTGTTCAGTTTTGACAAGCTCTCCGGAACACACGTCTACTTCGAGTTCCTGCGTCTGCAATGGCACGAAAAGCTCAACAGTTTCGCGGCGGGAACTCTAGCCGGTGATATTCGCGAGGAACTGCGGTACAAAGATATTACGCATATTCCGATGAACATAAATACGGCTCAGGACCAGATAAAGTATATGTTCAAAAACGCGCTCGACACTACTGCTATCCGTGAGCAGGCGGAGCAGTACAACGTCACGGATTTGTACGACAAAACACTCCGGAGCGATGGCAATCCGTTTGAGTTCCGACAAATAACCACCGGGTTCGAGCGTATTGGCGATTCCGAAATGGTTGAAGTCCTATACCCGGCGGATATGCTTGACATAGTAGACTACACGCTCCGCGAGATTATTCGCAGAGAAATAAAATTCAAGGTCTGTAAGAATTGCGGCGAGTATTTTCCCACGATTGCTCACGGCAACACGGAGTTCTGCAACCGCCTGTAAAAAGGCTACGGCAAGACCTGTCACGAGATAGGTTCGCTGGTCAAATGGCGGGAGCGAGTCGCCGCCAGTCCCGCTATGCTCGCCTACAACAAAGCGTACAAAACCCGTTTTTCGCGGATTCGCACCGGAAAGATTACTCGCGACGAGTTCCGGAACTGGGCGGGGCAAGCCCGCGACCGCCGCGAACTAGTAGAATCCGGCGAAATCACATTAGACGAGTTCGAGCTGTGGCTGAGGACGTGAAAAAACCTCATCGTACTTGCTTCGTCCTTAATAAATCACAGATGTTATTTTCTGCGTCCTAATAGCCTGAATTACTTCCTGTTGCGGAATAAAGGCTTTGTGAAAAAGCGGGACACAGAATAATCAATCTGTGTCCCGTTTATAATTACAGCCCTATATGTTGTTTCAAGAATCTCATTTGTGCCCCGCCATCGTCGGGAAAGGCTTCGTGACCAAGTTCCTCGTAGTAAACAAACGTGATATTCTTGTAGCCGAGTTTTTTCAACTCGCTTTCGAGGTTTTTACAGCCTGTCGGCGGGGTGATTTCATCAACAGCGCCGTTTTTTGCGTAGATTGCTATGCCCTCGAAGCGTTCCAACCGGTTTATAGGCGAATATTCCTTTGCAAAGGCTTTAACCTCAGCCTCCGTCATTGTCATTGGCTGTCCGGCCTTACCGTGGTCGAAGCAGTCAAACATAGGTCCCGCTGAGTTGAGTAATAGGTCGGGCGTTCCTGCGTCCGGCAATATGACTTTTGGCTTGTATTTCCCATAGGCGGCATAGCAGAAAGAAATACTGCCGCCCATTGAACCGCCGCCCACGGCAAAGTTACCTGCGTCGGCATTTGGGAGAGTATTGGCGTACTCAATCAGAGTATCAATATATCCGACCGTCGTCTCAAACGCTTTGTATGCCATAATCGGACCGACGTTACTGTCGCCGCAACCGGCGACATCAAGCGCGACGGCATAGAAGCCTTCGTGAGCATAGCGGTCTATATCACCAAACATCAGTTCTTTACGTCCGCCGCCGCCGTGCATTATAAAAATCAGCGGTTTCTTTTTTCCGTCGTCACGATATGCGGAGATTATCTCTATCCCGTTTACAGACAAGCGTTTATAAGTGATTGCTTTGTCGGCGTTTGAAATAATCTCTTTCGCTTCTGCGCTTGGCGCGACTTCTTTCGCCGTTCCTTTGAACGCCGCGATTTCTGACTGCGCTTCCGGCTCTTTGACGCTGCCTGACGGTGCTGTGGTTGGCAAAGCGGCTTTGACGGTTTCCAAATAACGCCACAGGTTATTGAGCGTCATTATGCTTTGCTCATGCGTATATGGAGCTTTCGGACTGAATACAAGTTCGGTCGTACTTGTGCCGCCCATTATCTTCGCCGAGTACATCACATCTGCGGCGGATTGCGCCCAGCTTGAAATATCGTTCGCGTCCGTCCATAAAACGCCCATAGGCGGCGGCGTGTCTGCTCCCACGACATTCATCACTCGTTGGAGCATAGTTGCCGCCTCTTCACGGTTCAGCGCCCTGTCAGGCGTGAATGTATTTGCGGCGGGGTCGGTGCCGCTTGTAATCCCAAGCGCCGCCGCCGCGCCGATATTGAGGTCTGATGTGTCGCTGAACATTAAGCGGGTAAGCCCGCGTTCTGACAAAATCGCGTCAATGGTCTTGTTGTAGTATTTCTCCAAAAAATTTACAGCCGCCGCGCAAAACTCCAAACGAGTGGTGTTTGACTGATAGTTTTGGTTCAAAGCTTGCGTGGCAAGGCCTAGTGAAATCGCGCTCTTAACGCCGTCCGCTGCCCAATCCGAAGCACCGTCCCACGGATTTTTAACAACCGCCATCATCGCATTGAGAATATCCGGGTGTTCCCATGCCATTTTATTACGGTTATACAAACTAAACGCGCCGTCATAACCCGTCTTGTCCCAATCTGTGTCCATTGTAGCCTCCCACCAAAAAACAGGGACACCTAATTCTTTTGCCTTTTCAAGAATATATGTGGCCTGATCGATCCTGTCGCGGGTAGAAAGCCATTCCGTGTTTGCAAATTCGCCCAATATGACGGGTACGCCGGTCTTGCCCATGAACTGCTTAATCAGCGTAAAATTCTTGTCAATTGACGCCCTGTCGTACGCATTGTTTATGTTCCATGACCTTACGGCGCTTCCATCATCGCTATGGAAATAATAATGCGTTTGTATGATGATATTTTTATCTTTCGGCAAGTCTATCGTATCCAGCATATTCAGACCTATATGGTCTGCTATCGACATGAAATGGGTCAGCGACAAAAACCGTTTCGCGTTGTTTCCGCCGGATTCCCGCACAGTTTTTACAAACAGGGCCTGCATCTCATTTACCCTTGCGATTCCGTTTTTAACAATTTGGTCGTAAGGAAGATAATCTCTTTTTCTGTCAGAAGGCTCATTGAACGACTCAAAAAGCAGATGGTCACCGTAGTCACGGAAACGCTCGGACACCTGTTTCCATATAGCGACATAGCGCGTATTCACATAGTCCTTATATTGCGCTAGCATCCAATCGTCAGCCCAATGGTCTCCAACCCAAGACCGCCCCATATAATCCTCATGGGCATTTATCATGCAGTACAAGCCGTTGTCTAAAATGATTTTTACGCAGGTTTCAACCAAGTCCATCCATTCTTTGTCGATTTCATGTGTGGTACTGTTCGTCCAATACGTCCATGACACAGGCAGACGCACCGCTTTGTAGCCCACGTTCTTAAATTCCTTTATTATTTGCGTGAATTTCTCCAAAGTATAAAACTCACCAAAGCCATTCAACTGTCCGCGCTTATCGCTAAATCTGTTAAGCCCTGAAAACTCCGCAGGGACAGAAGCGGTAACGCTGTCTGTCCAAAGTGTTATCCACTGAACCTTGCTGTATTGGTCGTTGGGGTTTGGGTCGGCGGCATAGCCAATCCCATTGTCATAATCTATCCTGTCTAACGCCCGTGCGTGGTTTGTGTTCAGCATACCCATCTCGGCAACCAATTCAGCCGCTGTAATGTCGCGTATTACGTCAGATGTGGTCGAAGCTAGCACGGTCGCGGGAACGAGCGACAGGCACATTATCAGCGCCAGCGCGAGCGCAGGAATCCGTTTCCTGCTAAGTTGCTTGTGAATTTGGTTTTTCATGTGAAACCTCCTAATAATTCATAGTTTGCGGTATGACGTTCACCGTCTGCCGGTTTTCGGCTTAATTTTATCACAAAAAAAAGACCAAAAGGTGTGCCGGTTGCACTCATTTGGTCTTTTTATGATAATTATTTTGGAAGCGGAGAATCAGTTACCAATCGTAACCTGAATGTCCTTGCGGGTAACAGTTGCACGCACATCTCGCTCCATATCGGGGCTTATCTTTAGTTCCCGCAAGCCGGGCAATCTGTCTAACGCCGAAAAATCCCGAATAGCCGGGGAGTTTGCCAAGTCCAGCACAGACAGTGCGGTAAAGTTTTCTATTCCGTCCAGATTATCAAGTTGTGTCTCGTGAATCCCCAAATCGTTCACTTGGCCTATATTGCCAAGCTCCGGCAAACTCCGTAACGGCGTTGCCGCGATTACCAAGAAACGTAAGGATTTCACGCTTTCAAGGCTTGAAAGGTCGGCGCTGACATTGTGAATTATGTGTATTCTATTCAATATTGGCAGCTGCTCCAACGGCGATAAGTCTGAAATATTGCAGAAAACCAAATGTGCCTGCTCAAGCCCTGAACAGTTTGCCAGCGGAGATATGTCTTGCAAGGCATTACAGTCTCCAAAATGTACAGATGAAAGTCTTGAACAAGCCGCCAGCGGCGAAATATCCTCAATGGGCTGCTTGGAGATATGGACGATACTTAGATTCTCCATATATGCGAGGTCGCTGATGTCTTTAAGCTTTCCGTATAGCGCGGAAGAAGCATCAAAAGCCTCTACTTCGTCATAATTGGCGAATACGTTTTCTCCGACAAAATACAGGTCGAAAACGGATTTCAGGTCGTCCGGGTAAATCGTTTCGTCCTCTGCCTTTCCAAGCGAAACTCGCACAGCCTTTTCCACAAGCGGGTCGCTGAACACATAAGCGCCTTCGGTGTTTGCTCCCGCCTCCGAAACCGATAACATCAAAAAGCCAGTGTACCTGCCGACGAGTAATCCGGCGGCGAACACAAGGCACAATACGGCAGCGGATACGACTGCCAGAGCGGCTTTCTCCCACGAGCGGTTCTTGTGTTTCAGCAACGCCCGTTTCAGCGCTTCGGCGCTTTGATAGCGGTCGTCCGGGGAAAAGGCCGTGCATTTCTCCGCAATACGTTTCAAGCCGTTATCCGTGATTGTCCCGTCCGGTTCGCCTGTCAGCATAAAACACAAAACCACGCCCAACGCGTAGATGTCCGCCCGGCAATCTGTCTGCGCGAATCCGTACTGTTCCGGCGGCGCGTATTTTTTCGTACCCAAATAAGCCGTGTCGGTATCGGCATCTCTGGAATATCTGCGTGATATTCCGAAGTCAATCAGCGTAACGCTGTTATTGACAGGGTTGATAATGATGTTTGACGGCTTAATGTCGCGGTGAATAATCGGAGCCGGCCGGGTGTGCAGATAGGACAGTATGCCGCAAAGTTCCAACGCCACGCTCACGGACAACGCCTCGTCCATTTTCTCACGCTCGTCCATATATTGGCTCAGAGAAACGCCTTCAGCGAATTCATACAGTATGCAGAGCGAATCCCCGTTTTCAATTTCAGCCCCGTATTTCGGCAGTCCCTTATGACTTAATCCGCGCAGTAATTCCAGTTCGTTGGTTTCTCCCGGTGTTTCCGATTTTTTACAGCATTTCAGCACAAATCGTTTGCCGCCGGCTTTTTCGGAAAGCAATAAGGTTACGCCGTACTCATTTCCCGACAGACGCTCCATAACGTCAAACCGCGCCGTCACTTCCTCCGGCAACGAGAGCTTTTCAGCAGAACGCCGGTCTTTTCTAAATTCATCTGTAAATGATTCACTCATACTTATCTTCCTTCCCCAAAAGCGGCAAGTCCAGTTCCTTTAGCGTTAGCTGTACCTCAACGACGCTAAGTCCTTTTTTTAACGCAAAAATCACTACGGCGTCACGCTCAATTTTCGGATAAAGTGTGCTTTTACGCGCTATCTTCAAAAGGTCTTGCACCTCGTTGTAGTCCATTTCAAAACCTAAAGCAAGCTGTATTACTTTGTCGCGGGAGGGCTTGCGCGTCCCGTTAAAAAGCTGATGACCGTAGGTTCGTTCAATTCCGGACTTCAGGATAACGCGCTCCGGTACGGTATCCTTATCGGCGCAAAGACGGTTAATATAGGCGTTGAACGGTACGCGGCTCATCTGCTCGCCGTAATGCTTGATAAAGCGCGCGATGCTGCTCGTCTTGAAAAGCCTTTGAAGTAAGGCACTGGTGCTTATGCTATCGTCCGTCATCATTATTGTCACCTCGCTGTTCCGCTCATTAAATTTCTTTGGTGCTCCAAAAATTCAAACTCATCACAATACCTCCCTAGCTGAAAACGATAATTATTATACATCATTTTTCGAAATATTTCAAGATAAAAATTTTATCAGCGGTTAATACATCGGCGTACCGAATCCAATAATATTCATACTGTCGAACATATAACTGCT
>JAISKY010000150.1 GCA_031260745.1 Oscillospiraceae bacterium | reverse complement strand
CGGGAGTATACGAACACAGACTGCTAAAGCCGAACTCTCCGTTGTTCAGAGGATTCGACGACAAGTTTTATGTGCCGCACTCAAGAAATTACTACGCGGACCAGGAAAGTATTTACGCTCACAACTCGCTGGAGGTGCTTTCGGCATCGGACGCGGCGGGAATATTTGCTCTGAAAAGTAACGATAACCGCAGATTCTTTCTTACGGGACACGCGGAGTACGACGGCGATACTTTGAAAAACGAATACATTCGCGATTTGGAAAAAGGAATTAACCCCGCGATACCGGAAAATTATTTCCCGGAAAATGACCCGTCGAAACCTCCTGTCGTGAGGTGGAAGGCTCACGCGCAGTTACTGTTCTCAAACTGGCTGAACTATTACGTCTATCAGACTACGCCGTACGACCTTGACGAGCTTACCGAAGGATACACTGTATGACCGCGCGAGAGCATACCGCGTGTTTCAGCGGGCACCGCGACGTTCCCGCCGAGGTTATTCCGGTTTTGCGCGAAGCGCTTGAAAAGCAAATACTTTTTTTGCTTGGCAAAGGCGTTACGACGTTCCTGGCGGGAGGAGCCAGAGGTTTTGACGCGCTTGCCGCCGCCGTTGTTTTGAATTTACGCAAACTTAACCCTCAGATGAAGCTGATACTCGTACTTCCGTGTCCGGACCAGGGACGAAAATGGGTTGAGCTTGAGCGTGAGCTTCACGACGAAATCAAGCGTAAAGCCGACGGAGTAATAACGCTGTTCGACGAGTATCACGAGGGTTGTATGCAAACTCGCAACCGATATATGGTGGACAACAGCATTGTCTGTATTGCCTACCTGACCCGCAGAGCCGGAGGGGGTACTTACCACACGGTTCGTTACTGCAAAAAGCAGGGAGTTATGGTCGTAAATCTAACTGCTGATAATTTATAGCCGAAGCGTTTCAGAAAGGATATACAAAAAATGAAAAAGAGATTACTGCCCGTTTTGTTGACCGCGCTGTTTGTCGTTAGCTTTACAATAATAATTGTAAATTCCGCGCAGTTAAACATAGGCGGCGGCGTTGAACTTGCCGACGGAGTATTTTACACGGACAATTCGATTCAGAACGAAAACTATTTCGTCTATACTCCGAACGCGACAGTCAGACCTGTTGTGGTATACGGCTCTAAGCTGTGCAATTATGGCAGGTTCGACTCAATGGCGGCATTGCTGACAAGAAAAGACTGGAACGTAGTCGGTGGAATTAACGGCGGATTCTATAATACCGCGTTTTATATGCCGTTAGGTATCGTTATTACCGAGGACATACTGCGCTCGTCCGACGATGGCTACCACGCGATTGGATTCCGTTCCGACGGTTCGGCGTTTATTGGCGACCCAAATATGGGAATGACGCTTAACATTGGCGGCGACGATTACGCGCTTAAATTCTATAATAAAATGCGCGAGGACGGATTCGGATTCGCGCTGTTTTCCGTCGATTTTTTCGGCACTACCAGAAATAAACTTGAGGGTCGCGACGCGATATTAGTTCCGATGTTTGAGGGCGACGTGAAACTTAACGGTAGTTACGAGTTCAAAGTCAAAGAGATTCAAAACAACACCGGTCCCGCAGACCTGATTGAGGGCGAGTACATACTTTCACTATCAAATATCGGCGAGGAAATATATCAGCAGGGTATGAGCCGTCTTAATCCCGGCGATACGGTTACGCTGAACATTACCGCCGACCCGATATGGAATGAAGCCGAGTACGCGTTAGGTACGATGTACAGGCTCGTAACCGACGGCAGAATTGACCTGGAATTAGTTGACGTACCTAAGTTCGATGAAACTCACCCGCGCACCGCGATAGGTCTTAAAGCTGACGGCAGCGTAGTTATGTACACGGTTGACGGACGGCAGTCCAGACACAGCGTAGGGTTTACCGCCGAGCAGACCGCCGAGCGAATGTTAGAGCTTGGCTGCCGCGACGCGCTTATGCTTGACGGAGGCGGCAGTACGAATTTCCACGCGCGATATATCGGCGATACGGCGGTAAGTCAAATCAACAGTCCGTCTGACAATTCCGGCGCTACCGCCGGCAGCGGCAAGGAACGCTCCGTATCGAACTACATAATGCTTGCCGCAACCGCTCCCGGTTCTGGACAGGCGCGGAATATTGACATTTGGCCGCACAGCGCGACCGTTTACGCTCATTCGCGGAATCCGTTCATCGTCAGAGCCTCCGACGAAACTTGCCGCCCCGTGAATATTGACGCCGATTTCAACCTGAACGGCGGATGGAACGGACTTGAACAGCTTGAAACTCCCGGCGAATACACTATCAGCGTTGATTATATGGGCTTACACGCCGAAGCGAGCGTTACGGTGTTAAAACCGCAGTTCGACATTGAGTTGCTGACGGATTTTGAGACCGGAAATTTCTCCGGAGAAACGGATTTCTACGCAATCAGCCGCGAAACGGATAAAGACTTTGTAAGATTCGGTCAAAGCTCCGCAAGGCTTGAATATTCGTTTGAGTATTCGCCGGGTGAAAACGCCGGATTACAATTTGTGCCGTTAAATCTTCCGGTCGCCGACCGAATGACCGATTTATCGTTCTGGGTTTACGCGCCGCCGCTTACCGAGGGCGGAGCCTCGGGGTTAGCGGTATACTTTGAGAACAATCAGCAAGTCGCTATACCGCTGTTTGGGGAAACTCGCGGAAACTGGCAGCGCGTTACCGTGCCATTGCCGTTTGCCGGAGCGGACGTTATCGGAATCGGAACTAGCGGCGGCAACTTCACTGTTTACCCGAACTACGGTTCGATTTGGCTGGACCAGTTTACCGCGGCAACTTCCGCCGAAGCCGATTCGGTTCCTCCGGTTATTGAACTAATGCAGACGAATGCCGTAGGTACGCCGTCAGGCGCGGCGGAGCCGCGATTGACGTTTCAGGCTCAGGTCAGCGACAACAGCCGTAAAATCGGAAACATAACGCTTACGCTTGACGGCAAAAGCGTCGGGTACAACTTCGACAGCGAAACCGGAACGATTTCGGTCGCGGAGTTTGCTCAACCATACGGAGTTCACCGTATGACGCTTACGGTAAGCGACGCAAGCGGCAACCTAGTGTCGGAAACGCTGAAATTGGATTCAGGCGCGGCGGTAACGTCAAAGTTCACCGATACCGCAAAGCACTGGGCGGCGGATTATATCAACTATTTAGCGGCTCAGAACATCGCCGACGGTTTTGACGCGGGTAAGGGCAAAATTGAGTTCCGCCCGGACGCGGCGATTACCAGAGCGCAATTCGCGGTTATGCTTTACCGTTGGTTCGGAGCGGAGAATCCCGGCGCGGTCACGCTTGATTTTAAGGACGCGAAAGATATTCCGGCTTCGGCAACTGACGCGGTGGCATTCGTAGTTAACGCCGGATATATCAAGGGCGTTGGAAATAACGACGGTACGATTAGCTTCGCGCCAAACGCTTCGCTTACCAGAGCGCACGCGATGACGATTATCGGGCGTATGCAGCCGTTTGGCTATCCGTCAACTGACGTAGGTTCGTTCTCGGACTTCGCGGAGATTCCGGATTGGAGTCTGCGTTTTGTCGGCGAACTCGTGAAGCGCGGAATAATCGAAGGTCGCGCTACAGGAGCCGGAAACATAATCGCGCCAAACGCTCCGCTTACCCGCGCCGAAATCGCGAAGATTTTGACGGAGCTTAGATAAAACGCGCAGTATCCTAAAAGACAGAGAGGAAAAAGCGATGAACGACAACACGGCTATGTCGGAGCTGAAGTCGGCGATTGAGAGCCTTGAGCGCAGTCAATCAGACGTTATGGCGGCGTTCGCTAAGGCTGAAGCGTCGGATTTCGCGGCGGAGAACGAAAAGCTCCACAGCGAGACGGAGCGGCTCGGCTTAGAGCTTACGGAATCTCAAAAACGGTTAGCCGCAGCGAAATCTGACATTGTGCTTTTGGAGAAAAACCTGCGTGACGAAATCAATCTGCGGCGTTCGGCGGTCGTTAACAGGTTTGATAAACAGGCGAAAACCCGGATTTACACCGCGCTTAGTCACGAGAAACTGAAAATCGCGGAGCTTAAAACGAAAATTGACGCGGAGCTTAACAAAGTTCGCGGTGAGCTTAATCGGCTTGACGCGGAGGAAGCCAACGAATTAAGCGAGCAATATCACGCGATAACCTCGAAAATACATAAGGCTTACGAGGACGCTCAAAAAGAGAACACCGCTATCGCGGACGCGATGTACTCCAACCAAAGCGCGGTTATCAAAAGTCTGATGAACGATGAAACCTCGCTTGAAGCGTCCGCGCTTAGGACGGCTCGGAAGTTTTTCAATTGGGATACATTTATCGGATTGAAGATAATCAGCGCGCTTGGCGTTTTACTGGTGCTGTTCGGAGCGTTCACGGGCGCGAGTTACGTCTACCTCAATATGACGCCGCAAATCAAGTGTGTAATGCTGTTCGTGCTCGGAATCGCAATGACCGGCGGCGGCGAGATTCTGAACCGCAAATGGCGCGGAGTGTTTTCGCTGACATTGACGGCGGGCGGAATAGCGATGCTGTTTATCGCTGACGGACTTGGGTATTTTGTACTCGATACGCTGCCGATGATTCCGGCGATTGGAATTTGCGCGGCGATTGCCGCTCTTGGGTTCTGGCTGTCGCGCAGGTACAACTCGCAGGTGATTGCGTTGTTCGCGCTGATTGGCGGCTATCTGCCGCTATTGGCGCTTGATTTACCGAGTAATTTTATTGACTGGAATATGATTGGGTTCGCGTTCGTCTACTTCACCGTGTTGAACATATTCGCCTTTACGTTTTCGATTCGCAGAAATTGGAGAGTAGCGCAATTTTTCAGACTGTTCGCGGGGTTAGCGGCGGATATTGCGTTTTATTATATTACCGATAATTACAATGGCGCCGACAGCGTACGTATAACATCGTTAGCCTTCGTCGCTGTGGGATTTCTTGTGTACCAGTTAATACCTGTTATTAATGCAAATTTATCTAAGCGGCAAACAAAGGCAAGTGACGTTATACTACTGTCTGTTAATACATTGGCGAGATTCTTTATCGCAAACGGCATTATTTACAGCGCTTACTATGGCGCTAAAAACACAATAGAGTCGTACAGCTATATAATCCCGATTTTCTTCGCGGTTGTATGTATCATTATGGCGGTTCTGACGAACACGGGCAAAGTTACGGCGGCGAAGCCGCTTAAAGCGTTGTTTTTTATCGCGTCGGTCGCGTTCGGAGCGGTAACGATTCCGTATCTGCTTGACGTTGAGTGGTTCAGCCTCGGTTGGGTTGTCGAGGCAACCGGACTTCTAGTTTACGGCATTGTAACGGAGCGCAAACGCTTCACAATATCAGGCTGGATAATCGGAGCGTTAAGCGTAGCAATGTTAATATTCGGTAACGTAATCGGCAGTATTTTCAACAGCGACACTTACTTCGTGTGGAAATATCTTGCCGTGACGCTCGGCGGAATATCGGTACTCGGCGCGATTGCGTACAAAAAACGAGTTCAGAAGATGGGAATATTTACGTTCGCCGTAATTGTCAACGCGTATTTCTACGTGGTTTATCTCTTCCACCATATCTACACCGTACTACCGAACGCTGACGCGAGTACGGGCGCGTTGCTGACGCTTGCGGCGGTAATATTCGGAATGTTGTACTCGTACGCCGTGCCTAAGCTGAAACCGTTAAGATGTTACGCGACCGCAATCGCGGGGAGCTTTTGCGGAATTGTAAGCACCGTACGAATGTGGGTGTTTAACGCGTCGTCGGAATCGGACGTATTATCTAAACTGAGCGGCGGCGGCTCGACGGTGATTGTGTTCATATTGTACCTCGCGGCGAACATAATCGCGGTATTGTGGGTGTGGGATTTGTGCCGCTACCTGACATCACGAAAAAAACTGCCGATACGGTGGTATACAATAGCGGTATCGGGCTATTTCGTATTGCTGTTGTGCGAGAATTTGCTTGCTCAAACGGGCTTGTCGTGGAACAGTATCGTGTTCACGCTGATATTTGCAATGTGCGGACTGGGGTGGACTTTGTACGGCTTCCGTAAGTCTAACATAGTGCTAAGGCGCGGCGGTTTAGGTCTGTCGATTTTCGCGGCGGTTAAGCTGTTTATCGCGGACATAAGCGTCCTCGGAGTAGGGGAGCGGATTGTATCGTATCTCGCGTTAGGCGCGGTATTGCTGGGAATTTCGCTGATATATCAGCATTTTGAAAAAAAGCAGTCGGCGTCCGACAAGAATAACCCCCCGGCATAGCCGGGGGATTTCCTTAATCGTCAGTGTAGGGCTTGTCCTTTTCAATTACGATTACGCCGTCGCGCCACGAAACGTCGAAGTCGATAGTTTTACCGATATGCCTAAGCTGGAAATAGTTGTTTCCGCCGATTTTGTACACCTCCAAATCGTTGTTGTTACCGTTAATTACATCTTCGAGATTGCAAATTAACTGCTCTTCACTAACACGGCTTTGCGGATAGATTCCGAAAACTATCGTTTTACCTATATATTCGTTTGCTTTTTCCTCTTGTAAACTTAATAGCAACTCATTTTTTTTTTCGTACAATGTTGTTTCCTCAAATTAAGCGTTAATCACACGACCGCCCTTGGTGA
>JAISKY010000135.1 GCA_031260745.1 Oscillospiraceae bacterium | reverse complement strand
TTCATAAGCTGATAGATTTCCTGTTTAGCTCCGACGTCAATTCCGCGCGTGGGCTCGTCGAGAAATATAATCTCAAGGTCTGCCGCGAGAGTTTTAGCGAGAACGACTTTCTGCTGATTTCCGCCCGATAGGTTCAGAGTCTGCTGATTCAAGCCGGGAGCTTTAATGCGGAAAGTATCGCAGAACCGCTGCGCTACTGCCTTACGCAGTTTATTCAGAATTAAACCCCAGCGAAAGAATTTATCGTTGCAGATAAGCGTTATATTGAACAGTATGGAATTGTGAAGTATCAGACCCTGTTGCTTTCTGTCCTCGGGTATAAGCCCTATTCCGGCGCGGATAGTGTCCGTAGGCGAACGAAGTTTAACGGCTTTGCCGTTTACCGTCAGACTTCCGCTTGTTACGTTTGCGGCTCCGCAGATTAACTGCGCGGTTTCCGTACGTCCCGAACCTACAAGACCCGCAAAACCGAGAATTTCGCCTCTACGCAACTCAAAGCTGATATTCTCAACGCTGTTACCGGAAAGCTTGTCGGCTTTGAGAACGACTTCGCCGATTACGCTTTCGCGCGGAGGATAATTCTCAGTTAGCTCGCGACCGACCATAAGGTTTACAAGTTCTTGACGGTTAGTTTCTTCCGTCGCGAGCTTTTTGACAAATTCGCCGTCGCGCAATATTGAAACGGTGTCGGTAACTTCAAAAACCTCGTCAAGCCTGTGCGAAATGTATATGACCGTAACGCCGCGGGCTTTTAGGTTTCGGATTATCCTAAACAGCATTTCGACCTCGTGAGAAGCCAGCGACGCCGTTGGCTCATCCATAATTATGTACTTCGCGTCGTTTGAAATCGCCTTGCAAATCTCCACCAACTGCTGGTCGGCAGGCGAAAGCGACATCACCATCGAGCGTGGATTCAGCTTGAAGCCATACTCGTCAAACAGCGAATGAGCCTGTTGTTCGATTAGTCTATGGCTGAACAGCTTCGACTGCGGCCGCCCCAGATAGATATTCTCCGCGACCGTCAGCGAACCGACAAGGTTTTGCTCTTGATATATTACCGCAATCCCAAAGTTTCGCGCCGTATGCGGAGTAATACGCGCGCATACGCTGTCGCTTATGCAAATAACGCCGCTATCGGGCGTAAGCGCTCCCGCGATTATCTTTATAAGCGTAGATTTGCCGGCTCCGTTTTCTCCCAATAAAGCGTGTACTTTGCCGTCTTCAAAATCGAGCGACACATCGTTCAAAGCAATTACGCCGGGATAAGTTTTGGTAATGTTTTTCAGTGACAGCAAGTTATCGCCGCCTTTCGGTTAAAGACGCGACATTGAACACCAGCCGCGCCTTTAACAGCATAATTTATTAGTTTATCAGCCCGCCGGAACCGTCGTTCCGTCGCCGTTAATAATCCAGACGCTTGTTAAATCGCTCCCGAAGAACTCCGCCATCGGTTTTCCTCCTTTGAGCGGGCTAAGTCCCACGGAGCCATTCCCGTTATCTGTCCACGAATCTCCCGTGTACTCCGTGTCGCCCATTTGGGAATTGCCCTCAAGCAGAGTATAACTTCCGTCGTCTTTGAGCGTAAGCGTCCACATTACGACGAAATCAAACGGCGTAGTTTCTTCGTAGGTATACGCTCCCGCCGTAACCGGTCCGTCAATTCCCTCCGGAGGAGGACCGTCGAGCGGAGGCAACCCGCCCAAAGACGGAGCTTCAAGTTTCGCGGTTTCGTTGAAACCGTTCTTGGAATCCCAGTAGATAACAGCGTTCTTGAGTTCGGCCACGGCGTCGAAAGTTTCGATTGTGACTCCGTTGATAATATCTTTTTTCGCAAGATACGAAGTACCGTCGCCGCTCCAACCGGAATCTACGCCCCACCAAAGTCCGATTCCCTGCGGTGTTTCGCGAGCGTAGTCTTTGCCTTCCTCACCGTAGAATACGCGATAGCTCAAGTCCGCTACCGCTCCGGCGACATCGCCTCCGCCGAATTCGCAAGCCGCCCGGAAAACCGACTTCGTACCGTCAGTATCCGATACGGAGCCTACTAAGTAATCTGGTTCCTGACCCATTACTCCCGCCGAGAAAAAGCCGAAGTTTTCGAGCTCGTTCGCGTAGTTGTCTACTATATACTGTCCGCCCTCGGTTGACGCTAGGGAGTTATAACATATAAACAGCCGAGCTTTCGGGTATGAAGTTATGGCGTTAGAAACCGTAGTGTAGTTCGACTGCGACATATCCTGTTCGATAACCGCGCCCTTGAAATGGTCGGCAATCAGCTTGCTGTAACCGGGGTTAGCGACTCTCGCGCTGTCCACAACTACGTTGCCCATTGCGTCTGTGTATTCGCCGTCTTTGTTCGTTAGATACTCGTTAAGAACGCTTTGCATACCGTTTGAGCGAGCTACGGTATCGTCGTTGAGCTGAGAAATCATAAATACCGTTTCCCAGTCGCCGTTAACGTCAAGGTGAGTTTCCGCCCAATTTTTCGCGACTAACCCGACGTATGAACCGATTAAGTATTCGTCGGAAACCGTACAGGTGTTGAACTTGTTTTGGAGCAGACTGCTATCGCCCGCGGACCCGTTGATTACGATTTTCACGCCGGCGTCGTAAGCCGCCATAATCGCGTCCGACAAGGCTTCAATCTCGGTCGGAGTAACGATAATCATTTTAGCGCCCAGCAAGACGAAGTTGTTAATCTGCGTAATTTGCGTTGTGACGTTATCGTCGCAACTGGCAACCTGAACGTCGCAGTCCGGGAATATTCCGCGTACCGCTTCGCCTGTCAAAACGTAAATGCTTTGACCTTCGCTGGGCAAGGATAATCCGATAAGCGGTTTTTTGTCACCGGAGCCGGACGAATTTTCGCCGGGTTCTCCGGAACTTTCTTTCTTACAGCCCGCGAATAACGCGAACATCATAAGTAGCGCGAGAACGAGAGTTGTACATCGTTTCATAAGAGTACCTCCACATATTGTTGTAAAATTGCTCAATAGTCTTAGGGAAAGTTGGCTATTTTGACTATGTTCATTTTAACATCTTACCAACGGGATTGCAAGAGATAATTTCACTCCTGTTATTCCGTTTTCAGAGCTTAATTCTTGACTGTACGTAA
>JAISKY010000129.1 GCA_031260745.1 Oscillospiraceae bacterium | reverse complement strand
CGAGTATCTGCAACTGGAACTTTCTCACTGGCTTCAGCTTAACTACGAACTTAACAATCACGTCGAATCTCTAAAAACAGAAATAACCAAAATCGTCAACGAACTCAACCCTACTTGTTTGTCGATAAAGGGACTCGGAGCTATGACCGCCGCTGTCATCGTTGCGGAATTCGGCGCGTTCGACAGATTTGGCAGCCCTGACAAAATGCTTGCGTTTGTCGGTCTTGATTGCGATCAACACAAGTCTGGAACTATGCAACGGTTACGATTGCGCTGGACGGGGAAACGCTCACCCTGCAAATCGGCAGACTTGACGAAGGAATGTTGGTTGCGCCTATAATCAAGGACGACCGCACCTTTGTGCCGCTGCGGTATGTTTCGGAGACGTTGGGCTGCAACGTAGTTTGGACAGAGGCTACTCAGGAGATAGATATTTACCGGTAAAAAGCGTCGGCTCGCCGGCGGGAAAAATCAGTTCACATAGGGAAGCTCGGTCATACCGCGCAGGTTCGCGGCGGCGTAACGGTCAGAACAGCAAACAACGGCAGATAACGGAATCGCTCTGCAAGACATAAAAATGGTCTTGCAGGGCGATTCTTTCTATGCCCACAGTCTTTTCGTGAAAGTTCGATTGCTATTGAATAGCGACGTGTTCATAAAAATTTCACAAGTACGCTTTCAAAACCCCTTGACAACGCTTCGCAGAACCGAACAATACATTTCCGGCAGACAAAAAACCAATACTTACCGCCGGCGAACCGCTTGCGGAGAACGAACACGTTGCGGAGGACAGATAGTTTTATGTTTGTATAATTCGCTGAAAATAAACTTTCTTGAAAAAGTACCTTGACAAAACGCGTCTTTTGACGCGTATTTATGGCAAATCGTGGAGTCTAAGGCTCGTTTCATCGCGCAGGTTATGAGCGGTAAAAGCCCCTCGCGAGAGATGGAAGACATTGACGAAACCGTATTGAATTACGCGGAGGTTAAGGCTATCGCGAGCGGTAATCCGCTGATTAAGCGCAAAATGGAGCTTGACCTTGAATTACAGCGGTTACAGATTCTTGAAGCGCAGTACAGAGCGGAGCGCTACTCGTTGGAGGACTCCGTGCTGAAACGCTATCCCGCCAATCTCGCTGGACTGACAGAGAAAATTAAGAGTATTGAAGCGGATATTCAGCTCCGCGACCGGAACAGCGGCGAGGATTTCAGTATGACGCTTGGCAAGCGCAGTTATACCGAGCGCAAAGACGCGGGCGAAGCGTTGCTTAAAATGGTTGCGTCGAACCAGTACGCGGACCAGGTTATCGGCAAGTATCGCGGCTTTGAGATGGTTCCGGACGAAAAGCGGATGCTTACAGAAACGTCGAAGCTAACGCTCAAAGGCTCGCTATCCTACACGATAGAACTTTCCGAGAGCGACGTAGGCAGTATCGCCCGAATTGAAAACGGCGTTAAGGGTCTGGAAAATCTGCTGGAGCGTCGTCGCAAGGAGTTTTCAGACACAGAAAATCAGCTGGCCGCCGCAAAAATGCAGCTAACCAGACCGTTCGGGCAGGAGCAGGAATTACAGGCGGTACTGGCGGAACTCGTTTCTGTTAACGCGGAGCTTGACATCGACAAACACGACGATATTGTAGCCGCCACCCAAAGCGGATTATCCCTCCGAAGCACTGCAATTTCCCGACTGCGACATTGATTACGTAAAAATACAGCGGGCAGAGAAATAATCTCTGCCCGCCTTGGTAGAAACGCTCACTTACACTTACTCTTTGCGCGCCCAAATTGTAGCTCTGTGCGTGGATTCGGTTATAGGCTCGGGAATCGGTTCGTCGGAGTAATTCACATACGTCCGCTCAATCGTCAGACCGGCGTCTTTAAGCCAATCGTAAACCTGAGTCTGCGTCGGAATGTGTTTATACCATCGCGTCGGTAGTATAAACTGCTCGCCGTTATTCGTCGTGAGTTCCCAATGGCTTACTCCGGAACATATCTGAGTGACAGGGTCGTATACGCTCCCATAGCTGACAGTTCGCCCCGACGTACCCAAATCGTCGGTTCCGCTGAAATAACTGCTCTCGCACAATCGGTTGAAAAACGCCGCCGGGTCACAATGTAAATCAAAGTCCAAGTAGAGATGTCCGCTCGTTCGGAGCGCTTTTGCGGCATTTTTAATGAACGTCACTTGCGCCGCCGCGTAGTCTAGCTCCGATTCAATGTTGATTAGGATATTACCAGCCATCACAACAACGTCGAATCCGGTCCCCCAATCGGAGTTAGTAGCGTCGGCGGAGAAACAACGAATGTTTTTCACGCCTTTCATACGACGGTAGCATCGCAGAAGCATATGCTCGTCAGCGTCAAACCCGGTCACGTAATGCCCCGCTTCCGCAAGCGGTACGCAAATCCGACCGCCGCCGCAAGCCGCTTCGAGTATGTTCTGCGGAGCACCGTCAGTTTGCTCCTTTAGGACGTTCAGCAGAAACTCCACGTCGTATGTCTGGTTCTCAAATTGCTCGTAGACACTGGCGTACCAGTGTTTCGCGATAAAATCTCTGTTCAAGGGTTACCTCCATTTTACAGGAGGGTTAAAGTATAGTCGCCCTCCCGTTGGTGTTCAGAGTTCCGTATACTGTGTACTTCATATGAAATCATCCTTTCAGTTTTGGATTTGTCATAGCGCCGAAGCAGTATAACTATTGGCATTATACCACAATCGCGCCATAAAGTAAATACTTTTTTTGTGTAGCTGAGCCGCTGATACCGGCGATACTGCCAGAGTTATTATGTTGCTCGACAAGGCTCGTGACAACATCAAGGATTTACGTTTCAACGGAAAAATTATCGGGTACGCGCTAACTGACAAGCCGAAGCTCGCGGTCGCTATCGCCGACTACTGTACTCCGGAGCAGATGAAAGCCGCCGACCCAAGCATACTATGCGCGTCAATTATGAAATCTAACCACCAACTGTCAAATATTTTGCTCGCTACAGGCATTGACGTGACGACCAGAATCGCCGACTATTTCTATTACGCCGTGCTGCGAAAAAACGCTTATCTTATAGAAAAATTGCAGAACGCCGGAGCAAACATAAACGCTGACAATCACAGGGTTCTGCGCTATTTTATGACTAACGACGATGTCGCATCGGCAAAGTTCCTGCTGAGGTTCGGAGCAGACTTTGAGGGTTTTCGCGACCACCTTAGCGAGATTGACGGCGTTGGCTCGGAGTTGTCTGAAAAGAACCTTGGTTTTCTGTCGAGCTTGAAAGAATATTGGGAGAACAATATTAAGCCTCCGGAGGCTGAACGTGACGAGGACGATTGGGAACTTGGCGACGATGATTAGCAGACAAAAACTGATTGACAACGCTCCACTGTCGGAGTATAATAGAGCTATAACAAGCGAAGGAGCGTATCTGTATGACATCCGAACAAATTGAAAAAATCCTTGCTAGCGCAAAGGTAAGTATGGAAATGGAAGGCTTCGTCATAGACGAGGAACTCGTTGAAAACGGACGTAAAATTTTGCGCGGAGAAATCGAACTGAACGACTATATCGAAGAATGTAAACGGCGAGCGGCGGTGTTAGCGCCGTGAAGTATGAATACGGCGGAACTGAATACGAAGGCACTGATTTTTACTGTTACCCTAATACTAAAGTTTTGATGAATCGTTTCGATATTCGGGAGCAGGACAAATTATCGAGCGTAGAGCGTGAAATTACATTTGCAAAGACGTTTTATATGCAAGCTAACCCTTTTAAGGGTGCGCTTGATTTGAAATATCTGCAAAAAATCCACAAGTTCATCTTTGAGGACGTTTACACTTGGGCGGGTCTGCTTCGCGGCGGCGGCGGCTTTATGTATAAAGGCGACGCTATGTTTTGTCGCGCCGATTTGATTATAACCTACGCCGATAGTGTTTTCGGAAAGCTACGAAACGAGAAATGGTTGCGTGGACTTGACCGGGCGGCTTTTATTGAGCGGCTTGCCTACTTTATGGGCGAGGTAAACGCGCTACACCCTTTCCGCGAGGGTAACGGCAGAACTCAGAGAGCGTTCTTTCAGGAACTCACCCACCGCGCAAAGTATGATTTAGATTTTGGAAAGGTTGACGGCTCTGAACTTTTGCAGGCGGATATTGACGCGTATAACAAGGATTTCGTGCCGCTTATTTCGCTTCTGAATACGATGGTAACAAAACTATAAAACCGTTAATTGCAATATATCAAAATGAAAGGAACGCGGATATGGCGGATTACACAGAACTTGACCGCAAACTGGAATATTATCATTCGCATAAACATTTGATAGCTCCGGAAGTGAGCGCGAAGTACGCGGCGGCGTTCCGGGTGGAGTACGCGCATAACTCCACAGCTATCGAGGGCAACACGCTTTCGCTTATCGAAACGAAACTGTTGCTTGAAGATAAGCTGTCGGTCGGAGGTAAGGAACTGCGCGAGATTTTCGAGGTCACGAACCACGCTAGGGCGTTTGACTACGCCTGCAAGCGAACCGGCGAGCGTATGCCGCTTATCGAGAATATCGTGAAAGACATTCACCAAATCCTAATGGAGAACATATTTCCGGGAGGTATATACCGTAACGTCAACGTCCGTATTGTAGGCGCGGGTTTCACTCCGCCCGAACCGAACGAGATGTATGTTGAGATTAAGAACTTTTTCGCTGATTTACCGTACAAAACGGATATTCCGTCGATAGAGCTTGCCGCGTGGGTACACGCCGAGTTTGTACGCATACACCCGTTTCAGGACGGCAACGGTCGAATCGCCCGAATGATAATGAACTATCAGCTAATGCTGTCCGATTGGCTCCCAGTTTCCGTCGCGAAAGAGGACAGGCTGAAATACTTTGAGGCGCTGGAGGTCTACGCGGTGAACCGTGATTTGCGTCCGTTCGCGGCGTTTGTCGCGGAGTTGGAAAACAACGAACTCGACCGAATGATTGAGGTAATCCAACAATCCGCAGAAAATCAGCAGGACGAGGACGACGAATTAGAACCATAATATCATCATAAACAAAAAAGCGCCGCCGTGTGATTCAACATCACACGGCGGCGTTTTGCTATGAAGGGAGGGATTGAGCAATGCCGACAACACGCAGAGAACACTACACCGCCGAGGAATACGCCGTCGCGAAGTCAGTTGACCTCGCGGCGGTTCTTATGGCGAACGGCTACGAGCTTACGCGTCACAGCGGCGGCTATAAGGGTAAACTGCACGACAGCCTCGTAATCCGCGACGACGGACGATGGTACTGGAACAGCCGGGATTTGCACGGCTATTCTCCGGTCGAGCTATACAAGCACATTCTGCTGAACGATTACGGC
>JAISKY010000028.1 GCA_031260745.1 Oscillospiraceae bacterium | reverse complement strand
GAGAGGATTTGTAAATTCGCGTTAAGCCTTTCCTGAAACGGAGGTTAAGCTAATGAGAATTATAGACATAACGCAGGAGTTATTCTCGTGCGTAGTATACCCGGGCGACCCGGCTCCGGTATTTGAGCGCGTTAAGCGCATTCCGGAGGATATGTGCAATCTGACAAATATTTCACTGTGCGTACATAACGGAACTCACGCGGACGCTCCGCGCCATTTTATAGGCGACGGGAAGGCTATTGACGAGGTTGAGCTTAGCGCGTTCTACGGCGATTGCACGGTCGCGGAGCTATCCGGCGAGCTTACCGCTGCCGATGTAGCTCCGTATCTTGGCGCGGAGCGTCTGCTTTTGAAAGGTACGCTCACGATTACGCCGGAAGCCGCGAAAGCAATCGCGAACAGCGGCGTCAGACTGATTGGCGTTGAAAGCCAAAGCGTCGGTACGGAGGACGCTCCGGCTCCGGTACCCTTGATTTTACTTGGCGCGGGAGTAATCGCGCTTGAGGGGCTTGTTTTGTCGGAGGTTGAACCCGGCGAGTACACTTTATGCGCGTTCCCGCTGAAACTCAGCGGCTCCGACGGTTCTCCGGTCAGAGCGGTTTTGATTTGCAAATAAAGAAAATTGTAGGGAGCGGTATTCCGCGCCCTACTACGTGTGTATATGCGATTTCGCAATGATTATTTTATATACTTATGCGGTACAAAAGCGAACATTTGATTACCGTCGTTATCCTTGAAGTACACGGATAAAGCGTCGTCCGCCAGTTTTGTGTTACTGTAAATACTTAAATAATCGAGCGACAAATCATCAGGATTTGGAGTTTCAATAAGACTAAAATAATTATTATCGCGCCACTCTGAGTCGGTTTCAAATCCCGGCAGCAAAATCGCGTCAATTTCAATCGGATTTAGCGTAAGCGGGTCAAAATACAAATCGCATTCCGCGTAAGTATATCCGAAACCGCCTATGTGCAGTATATACCCGGGATAATAATCCGCGCTAATAATGACGTCAAGACTATCGGCGCTAATCTTATCTTCGTAGCTTGCGTTCCGGTTCGCCGCCATAAGTTCCGCCATCTCGCCGCTGTCAAAAAGCTCGGTGATTTTGGCGTTGATTGTTTCGCGCAGTTCCTCGCTCATATATGGGTTCGGGGTGAACAACGCGTAACTGTTGTCTACGTCGCCGCGGTAATCGTAAGCGAATATTCCGTAATGAGATTTACCTATAGCGCTTTCATCGAATATGTCCGTCATATCGTCAACGACGCTCGGAGCAAATGACTCAATGGGATAGGTTATCGGAACGGCGGTATTTTCGTAGAAATATGAACCGGTCGCGTCGAAAATAATCTTGTCAAGCGTAAATCCGAATTTGCCGTCCTCCAAACCGCGAAACGCGGTTTTAAGCTCGTAACGCTCGCCCGACCAGTTGCTGTAAGGCTCCGACAGCGCTTTCATAATCTCGGCGTTAAGCGAAGGCAGGAAATCCGAGCCTTTGAAGAATAAATCTGTGAAACTCAGTTTATCGCCCGTACGCAAATCAAACACCGCGGAGCGATAGTCATACATTACCGTCAGCGGTTCGCCCGCGTTGCCCTTCATATACGACAAGCTGATAAGCGCGGACAAATAGCCGTTCTTTACAGTCCAGTCCAGCGAAATCGGTGAAACATAGGAGTTTTCATCTTCGTCAATGAAGTTATGCGCGAGTATAATATCCATACCAACCATATCAATAAATGACTGCGCTTCAATTTCTAGCGCCTCCACCATAACGCGAATTTCGTCGTTGATTTTCTCTTGCGCGTCGGCGAGCTTCATACCTGTAATTACAGGGTACATTCCGGTCGCCGCGGGTACGGAGTCCTGGTAATATTCGTTTTCAAACGTCAGTTTAGTTACATTTTCGGTTTCGTAGCTAATAATAAGTTCGTTATCGTTTTCGTAACCCTGATAGACTTTGCTAAACAACAGGGAATAGTAACTGCCGGGCAGTTCGCCCTCCGCAGGGTCGGAACCCGTTCCCGACGCTCCGAATAACGATACTTGCTTGTCGTCCAACGCCCGTTCTCCGTCAAGGTTGACGTAGCCGGACCTCGCGACGAATTTCTGTCCCTCCGGTGTAAGCAGCCAATCGGTCAGAGCCTTGGCTTTCTCGGCGGATACGGCGTTGTTATTGTCGTAATATGTATAAGTGTAGTTAACAAGCGGGTATGTATTATTTCCGATTGAGCCGTCCGACGGCGTGATTCCGTCAACCTTGACAAGTTTGACGTTTGAGGAATT
The DNA here is from genome assembly GCA_031260745.1 of Oscillospiraceae bacterium. Lineage (GTDB taxonomy): Bacteria > Bacillota > Clostridia > Oscillospirales > Oscillospiraceae > JAISJH01. The sequence goes on along the minus strand of JAISKY010000028.1, from coordinate 4,418 downwards.
AGCGTACTGCTTCGCCGCGAAACTGTATACGGAGTACCCGATTGCGTACTGACCCTCGTCAAAGTCGGCGATTGCGTTAACCAGACCGGACATAGCTCCGGGACTTAGCTCCGTTTCCGCAACGGTTAGCTCCGCGCCGCCCATAAAGTCAACCATCGCGGTCTGACTGCCGCTTTCGCGGTTACGCTGAAACGCCTTTATAGGAGCGTCGTCGCCGCCGAGCTGATTCCAGTTCGTTATCTGACCGCTGTAAATCAAACGCAGATTGTCCTGTGAAATTGAGTCAACGGGATTGCTCGCGTTAACAAGGAATACGAACGCTTCTTTAGCGACGGGAGTAATCACCAAATCTGCGCCGAGTTCTTTTGCCATATCCAGACTTTCGGGATAGTACGCTACGGACAGCAGAACATCAGCGGGGTCGTAGCTCGTATAGTCCATATAGTCCAGCAAGATACGGTCGAACGAGCCGTAAGTAGTGGTGTGTCTAACCTGCTTCAAAGCCTCGTCCGCGTCAATGTTGAAAATCTCGGCGCGAATCGCCGCGTCAAGCGGAATCGTCGAAGATGAACCGTCAATTATCGGGAAATTATCGCGCAGGTAATCGGCAAGAACTAACCATTGCGGCGGTTCGGTCGGCACTACGGTAGGCGAGGGCGTATCCGCCGCCGGTGGCGGCGTAGTGGTTGGCGTAGGTTCGGGCATACTGAATTTAACGCACGACGCAAGCATAGTCAAACATAATATAGGTAAAATTAATTTTTTCATTTTTTATGATTTCCTCCGTAAGTGTTACTAATTGTAATCTACTATATTGTACACCAAATAACGCTTTCTGTCAAGCGAAATACGTAGAATCGAGGCGAACTTATGTCAAACTATGACCGCGTATACGAAACCATTCGCGCGTGGCTGAGCGAATGCGACTTCTCAGAAGCCGCGTCAAGATTAGGTTTTGAGCCGCCGAATGACGGCGTACTGACCTTTGCGTCGATGGGGCGCGGGTGGCGCGTTGACAAGGACGGAGTAACCCAAATCAGCGGCAGCGGCACTCACGTGAACTTTCGGAGCGTTATAATCTGGTATCTGACTTTCAAAGGCTCAAAGTGGACTCCCGCAATTCGCGAAGCCGACGAATTTGCTCCGCTGCCCAGCTTTTCAAGCGGCATATTCGGTCAGCGGAGCGCGGACTTTCAAAGTTTTGAGTGGCGGCGTCATTCCGGGCTGACGTACGGGGAGTTTCGCTCCGCCGCCGAGCGAATCGGAGCCAAACTCACGCGCTCCGAACGCTACGGCGAGGTTCGGCGCTTAGACGTGTTCCCAAAAGTTCCGGCTCTGCTGACGTACTCGGAGGAGGACGACGAGTTCCCGGCTCAAGTAGACGTGAAATTTCGCGCGGACGCTCTGACGTTTCTGCCGTTTGAAACGCTCGCGGTTCTGCACGGACTGATTGAGCGTGAGTTTTCCGCGTCGCGTGAAAAATAACATACGGAAAATGTCGCGGAGCGACTACAAAATAATTCTCCAGATTTCCGCCGGAGAACCGACAATGCAGTCGGCTTCGGTAAGTTCCGCAAAGCTTGTGTTCTACTTTTCGTCGGACGCGAATATGTTTAACCAAACTCATTTGCACCTATGGAGGCGAAAATATATGGAGCTTACTCTCAAAAGGAACAACATACCATTTTACAGGAAGCAGGCGGATTCCGGAGTTACCCACGAGGAAACGATGGAGATGATTGTGCCGGACAGTCTGCCTGACATTCAGGACGTGCTTGACGCGGACGGCACTGCCGTATTGCGCTCAAAGGAGTGCGATAACGGAAAAATAACCGTCAGCGGCTTTGTCAGAGCCAATGTGGTTTATACTCCCGATGGCGGGGGAATCGCGCGCGGGCTTAACACTCAAATTCCGTTCACGACTACAATCGACGCGGCGGAGGTCACGCCGGAATCCAAGGCGCTCGCGAATACGGAGCTTTCCGGGATTGAAGCGCGCGCGCTGAACTCCCGCAAGCTGTCAATTCGGGCGTTCGTCAACGTAAGCGCGTCGGCGTACAACGAAGGCAAGTTCTCGCGCTCACCGACTCCCGAAGATTGTCAGGAGGACGTGGAGTTTCTAACGGAAATTTGCGAACTTAACCCGGTCACCGACATCAGCGAGAAGGCGTTCACCATCTCTGACGAGCTTTCGCTCCCCGCCGGAAAACCGCCGATAAGTCTGATTATCAAGTCAGGGGTTTCATTGTCGGCTGACGAGTATCGCGTCGCCGGTTCCAAGCTGATACTGAAAGGTTCAGCAAATGTTCTGATTGTGTACGCCTCGATGGGAATGAGCGAACTTAACTCCGCAAATCTGATTGTTCCGTTTTCGGAGGTTATCGACTTGTCCGACAACGACGGCGCGGAATACAAAACCTTCGACGTATCGCTTGCTCCGACCGGGCTTTACATACAGGAAAGCGGCAGTGACAGCGCGACGACAGTCAGCGTAGAGATTACCGCTGTCGCTCAGGCGGTCGTATGCAAGAAGTTCGAGGCAAGCTACATTTCCGACGCTTACAGCACCGCGTACGACGCGGATTGCGCTTCGGAGGAACATTACGTGCCGTCGCTGGAGTCCGAGCAAACTTTCAAGGAAACCGTGCGTGAAACTCTGCCAACCGCCGTTAATGCCCGGAGTATCGTTTGTACCAGAGTTTTTCCCGGTGAAACCGTCCGTGGCGCGGACGGGTACGGAGTCGCGTTCAAGGTTACGGTTACATACTGCTCCGAGGACGGACGCACAATGACCGCAAGCGGCAAACTTAACGCGTTCTTCGCCTATCCCGGACTGCCTTATATTAACGACATCAGAGCTACAGCGTCGTTCGGAGAACCGTTCGCCGCTCCCGTCGCCGGAGGTATTGAGGTTCGTATACCCGTTGAGCTTCACACAAGGGTATTCAAAAATGTGCATATCAATCCGGTGTACTCCGTAAACTTGAACGACGAAATGCCAAAGGACTCCGCAAAACTTCCGTCAATCGTGCTGTGCCGAGTAGGGTCTGACGATACGCTGTGGAATCTCGCGAAACGCTACAACTCCACCCGCGAGCTAATCCACCTCACGAACGAGTTCGAGGGCGATACTCCCGACCCCGGCAGTCTGTTGGTAATCGCAAAGAAACGCTGAAACATGTTGAAAACGAGCCGCTCGCAAGGGCGGCTCTGTTTGTCAAAAAGGCTGAAACAATGTTAACTTCTGCTTGCAATTCCGCGCCATATCGTGTATAATGTCCTCAATGCGATGCGGAGAGTGACAGAACAAAATGGACAGCCAAAACATTACGCCGATGATGCGTCAATATTACCGACTAAAAGAGGAAACTAACGGTTGTATCCTCTTTTTCAGGCTTGGCGATTTTTACGAGATGTTTGACGAGGACGCGCATTTGGTTTCGAGGGAACTTAACCTTACGCTAACCACACGCGACAGAAACGCCGCAAGCGACGAGGAACGCACGATGATGTGCGGAGTTCCGTATCACTCCGCGGAAAGCTATATCGCGCGTCTGCTTAATAAGGGCTATAAAATCGCAATCAGCGAGCAAATGGAGGACCCCGCGACCGTCAAGGGGCTTGTCGCGCGTGAGATTACGCGAATCGTAACTCCCGGCACCGTAACCGAACCGTCAATGCTGGAGGAACGCCGTCCGAACTATATAGCCTCCGTCTATATCGGCGGCGCGGAAACTACGCGTGAGGGTCTGGCGGTTTGCTTTTGCGACGTTTCAACGGGTGAAACCTCCGCCGCGAAATTCGCGGGAGATTCCGCGCATATACTTAACGAGCTTGTCCGCTATCAGCCGTCTGAGCTTTTACTTAGCGCGGACGCCGCCGTGGATTTTAATATCAAGTATTTTCTGTCGAAAAATGACCGCGTTTTGGTTCAACAACCGGAGGAATACTTTGAAATCGAAGCGTGCCGCTCGATGTGTTTAAGACACTTCGCGGCTCAAGCGAACGACGCCGCGCTGTTCGACCCGGTTGTGATACTCGCGGCAGGCTCACTGCTCGGCTATCTTCATACGGCGCAGAAAAACGATTTAGCGCATATAAACTCGCTGTCGCTGTACTCGTCGGGGCAGTATATGGAGCTTGACTGGCAAACGCGGCGAAACTTAGAGCTTACGGAAACCTTGCGCGGCGGGGAGAAGCGCGGTTCATTACTGTGGGCGCTTGATAAAACCAAAACCTCAATGGGCGGCAGATTACTGCGCTCGTGGATTGAGCGTCCGCTGTTATCGCCGACGATGATTCGCCGCCGCCTTATTGCGGTTGACGAGCTTTCGCGCTCCGACCTCGCCAGGGGCGAACTTACGCGTCTGCTCAAAGACGTTGACGACATAGAGCGTTTAATTTCCAGAGTAGTCACG
>JAISKY010000025.1 GCA_031260745.1 Oscillospiraceae bacterium | reverse complement strand
CGGAAAAATTCACCTTTAAGTTCCGTCAAAAGTGAGTATTCCAAAAATAACCGACGCTCAGCTCGAAGAACAACGCGAGATTATGCTGCGCGTTCGCGACGTTAACGTCAGCCGCTTCGGCTCCGATTATTACGCGTTTGTAGACGTGTACGGCTGTCAGCAGAACGAAGCGGACGGTGAGATTCTTCGCGGTATGCTTCAACAGATGGGCTACGGATTCACGGAGAATGAAGCCGACGCGGATTTTATCCTGATAAACACGTGCGCTGTTCGCGAACACGCCGAACAGCGCGTGTTGGGCAACATCGGACATCTGGTTCACACCCGTAAACCCGGTCAGAAAATCGCGGTATGCGGCTGCGCCGTACAACAGCCGGGTATGCGCGACAAACTGCTGAAATCATACCGGCACGTAGATTTGATTTTCGGACCTCACGAGCTATGGCGGTTCCCCGAACTGCTTGAGCGTACGCTTGAGTCCAACGCTCGCATTGCCGAAACCCGCGATATAGACGGTGAGCGCGTTGAGGGCTTACCGTCGTTGCGTAAAAGCGGCGATAAGGCGTGGCTGAGTATTATGTACGGGTGCAACAACTTTTGCTCCTACTGTATCGTGCCTTACGTACGCGGACGCGAACGCTCCCGCGAGTTAGACTATGTAATCGCCGAAGCCAAAACGCTTATCTCCGAGGGTTTTTCCGAGATTACTCTGTTGGGACAAAATGTTAACTCCTACGGCGGCGATTTGACTGGCGGCAGTCCGATGTTTCCGAGGTTATTGCGGGAGCTTAACGCGCTTGACGGCGATTTTACCTTGCACTTCCGCACATCGCACCCGAAGGACGCGGGCGAAGAACTGTTTACGGCAATCGCGGAGTGTTCCAAAGTTTCTCGCAAACTGATTCATCTGCCGTTCCAAAGCGGCAATAACCGCGTTCTCGCGGCGATGAACCGCAAATACACAAGCGAGGAATACATCGCTAAAATCGACAGGCTTCGCGAGCTTGCTCCGGGAGTTACGTTCTCCGGCGATGTTATAGTCGGGTTTCCCGGCGAAACCGACGAGGAATTTGAGGATACGCTGTCGCTTGTGGAGCGCGTACGCTTCGGTAAACTGTTCACGTTTATCTACTCGCCGCGAAGCGGTTCGCCCGCCGCCGAGATGCCCGACCCGTTCACCCGCGCCGAGAAACTGACGCGCTTTAACAGGCTTATAGACCTGCAAAAGCAAATTGAGACGGATTTCACGTCCGTCTAACGCGGAGGTATTATTATGCTATCGCACAAAGACCCCAGCAAGACCAAAAGCTCGTTGTTTTATTTCGCGTTCAGGATATTTTACGCGCATATACTTTGTCTGCTTCTGATGGTTGTTCTGGCTGTGCTGTTATCGCTTTTACAAAGCAGCGTCGGCTACAGCGATGATTTTATCGCGATTGTGCAGACCATTATTTGCTTTGTGTTATATGCCTATCTTGTATACAACGAATCGTGGCGAATCGGTCAGCACGACCATAACCAGGTTATCTACGAACACAGCAAATACGACCCGATAAAGCCGCTTAAAGCCTCGGTTGGCTCGCAAATCGTGGGTATTGTGTTAGCCATTTGGATTCAGGTGTTTCCTCATTCGCAGAACGCGTTGAAATTCGCGAACTTCTTCTACGCGAACTTCCGTTTCCCAATTAAGTATTTTACGGAGCGCGGTTTCAATCTGATATATCTCGTACCGTGGGTATTCGCGGTCGCGCTAGCGTTTTTAGGCTACAAAATCGGCTACAAACAAAAACACTTAATTGACAGCGTCGTTTATTCAAAGGGCAGCGCGCAAAGACCGGATAGTTCCGACAGCCGTCTGAAGTGAAATTAGCCAATTGGATTATTATCATTAATCATCAAGCCCTCGCATAAGCATATCTGACGGAGGTATGCCTGATGAGGAAAATTGTGATTACGCTCGCAGTATTGGCGGTTTTTACCGTTTTTGCCGCGTTATATTTCTCGAAAGCCAGTCCCGCGGCGGTTTATAACACGCAATCCGCGAACTTCATTATCGACCCCGGTCACGGCGGCGCGGACGGCGGCGCGGTCGCCGGCGATGTTATTGAGAGCGAGATTAATCTGCAAATCGCGCTAAAACTTGACGCGATGATGGGATTGTTCGGCGTTCCGGCGATTTTGACGCGCGACAGCGAGGACATTGACTATCCCGACGACGCCGACACGATTCGCAAAATGAAAGTCGCGGACTCTAAGGCTCGCGTCAGACTGATTCAAAATACGGAGAACGCAATACTTGTCAGTATTCACCAAAACAAATTCACGTCCTCAAAAGCCAAGGGCGCGCAGGTTTTTTACTCGAAATACCCAGGCTCAAAGGAACTCGCGGACGTCGTACAGGAATATTTACGCGTAACGCTTGACCCGGCAAGTGAAAAAGTTCCGAAGCAGATTCCGGACAGCATTTTCCTGATGAAAGACACGGGTTGTCCCGCGATTCTCGCCGAGTGCGGATTTATCTCCAATCCCTCCGAGCGTAAACTTCTTTGCGACCCGAATTATCAGACCAAAATCGCGGCGGCGCTGTTAGCGGCGCTTTTAGATAAGAAAGTCGAGAGTAAAGAGCAGAGTTAAGAGAGTAGAGAACTGAAAGCAGAGAGCAGAGATAATAAATCGTCACTGCAAACTCTCAACGCAACAAGTAAAATACCGGTTAACTCGTATCTCTGCTTTCTGCTCTCTGAACTCTGCTCTAAATGAATTATGGCTAAAACAAAAACTGTATTTTACTGCGCGGAGTGCGGAAATGAAACGCTTAAATGGCAGGGGCAATGCCCCGCTTGCGGCGCGTGGAACACAATCGCCGAACACGAGGCTATCCCCGTTTCAAAAAGCGCGGCGCGAGGCGGCGTCAGAACGGTCGTTAAACGCTCGGCGAAGCTGTCAGGAATCGACGTAAGCGGCAACGAAATCCGAACCACTACTGGGCTTGCGGAGTTCGACCGCGTACTTGGCGGCGGAGCCGTAACAGGCTCGCTTATTCTTGTGGGCGGCGAACCCGGAATCGGCAAATCCACGTTGTTACTGCAACTGTGCGGAAATCTCCAAGATACTACTATTTTATACGTTACGGGCGAGGAATCCGAACGTCAGCTAAAACTCCGCGCCGACCGGCTGAAAGTTTCCTCCGATAACCTGTTTGTATTCGCCGAAACTAACCTTTCCGACGTTATTGCCGAGGTCTCCGCGATTAATCCCGACGCGCTTATTATCGACTCTATCCAGACGCTGTACAACGACGCTCTGGACAGCGCGCCGGGTTCAGTCGGACAAGTCAAAGACTGTACGATGTCGCTTATGCGGCTTGCGAAATCCGACGGAATAACCGTTTATATCGTCGGTCACGTAAATAAGGAAGGCTCAATCGCCGGACCTAAAGTTCTTGAACATATGGTTGACTGCGTACTCTACTTTGAGGGCGAACGTACCGCCGGATACAGGCTTTTGCGTTCAGCCAAAAACCGCTTCGGCAGTACCAACGAAATCGGAGTATTCGAGATGACCGGCGAGGGTCTGGTTGACGTTCCGAACCCGTCGGAGCTTCTGCTTAGCGGACGTCCGCTAAACGCGCCCGGCACGTGCGTAACGTGCCTTATGGAAGGCTCACGCCCGTTACTCGCGGAGATTCAGGCGTTGGTTTCGCCGACAAACTCCGGCAATCCCCGCCGTAACTCCAACGGATTTGACTATAACCGAGCCGCGCTTTTATTAGCCGTACTGGAAAAACGCGGCGGCTTACGGTTAAGTTCCGGCGATGTGTTTATCAACGTAATCGGCGGCTTGACCGCCGACGAACCCGCGGTGGATTTAGCGGTAGTGCTCGCGCTTGCTTCGTGTTTTCTTGATGTTCCGGCGGGGGACAAGCTGGTCGCAATCGGCGAGGTCGGACTTACGGGCGAACTTCGCAGCGTATCGAACTTAGAGCAACGTCTTAACGAGGCAAAACGACTTGGGTTCACCGTCGCGGTCGTTCCGAAACGCGGACTGTCGAAAGTTCCGACTCCGAGCGGTCTGCGTCTAATCGAAGCCGCGAATATTCGCGACGCTCTAACCGCCGTACTTGGCAGAAAGGGGCAGAATAGTGACTTGGCTTGACGCTGACAAACAATTACGTGAAAAAGGGTG
>JAISKY010000278.1 GCA_031260745.1 Oscillospiraceae bacterium | reverse complement strand
CAGAGCGATGTACGTTACGTCAGACCTCGCGACTATTTTACAGCGTGAACGCGACTTTAAGCCCGACGAGATGTGGTACTTTACCGACGCCCGTCAAACGCTGTATTTCAAACAGGTGTTCCGTTGCGCCGCTATGGGGGAACTTAGCGCCGCGAAGTGTTCATTTACCGGGTTCGGCACGGTCAACGGCAAGGACGGCAAACCGTACAAGACGCGCTCCGGCGGAGTAATGCGACTTGCGGATATGATTGACGAGGTTCGCGGCAAACTGCCCGACCCTAAAGTCGCGTGCGCCGCGATTCGTATCGCCGATTTGCAAAATCAGCCTACGAAAGATTATCAGTTCGACCTTGACAAATTCACCGCCGCCGAAGGCAAAACCGGTCCGTATCTGCAATATACCGCCGTGCGTATCGCATCAGTTTTAAGCAAAGCGGAGGTTACTCCCCCCCTACCCCCCCTCTTAGAGGGGGGACAAGGGGGGAGTATTGCCATTCCCGCGTCCAACTCGGAGCGCGCTCTTATGCTTACGCTTGACGGCGCGGGCGACGCGCTTGTTAAAGCGTTCGAGGACAAAGCGCCGAACGCGTTGTGCGACACGTTATTTGACATCGCCGCGAAGTTTAACACGTTTTACGGCGAACAGCGTATATTATCGCACTCCGACGAGGTTCAGCGCGGCAGTTGGCTGGCGTTGCTGACGCTTACGCGCGGAGTATTGGTAACTCTGCTTGATTTGCTGGGCGTAGAAGTTCCGGAGGTTATGTAGTGGCTCGGATTATGGCGGTTGATTACGGCGGAGTACGAACCGGCGTCGTGTTCAGCGATTTGACAAATACGCTCGCGGGCGAAGCTCTGACAATAACGGAGCGCGGGTTGAAACCGCTCGCCGCGAAGCTGATTGAGCTTGCGAAAGCTAGAAACGCCGACACGGTCGCGCTCGGTTATCCGCTTAACGAGGACGGTTCAGTCGGTCACAGAGCGGAGCAAACCGACAAACTCGCCGCCAAGCTGAAAGGCGCGGGATTTACCGTGGAACTAATCGACGAGCGTTACACCTCGCTAGAGGCTCAGGAAATACTGCGCGATAACGGATATAACGCAAAATCTCACAAAAAAGGCAAAGTTGACGCGGTCGCGGCTGCGCTTATTTTAGAAACCTATCTTAATAGGTGACTAATCCGCGGCGATTCGCCGCTATCCGCGCTTATTTTGGAATCATTTTATCAGGAGGCTCAAACAATGAAGTTAGTACACACATCACTGCACGTCAAGGACATCGACGCGAGTATCAAGTTCTATCAGGACGCGCTCGGCTTCGAGAAACAAATGGAAATGCCGATGAACGGCAACAGGCTCGTATTTATGGGTTCTAAGGACGGCGGAGCGCAGGTCGAGCTTACGTGGCTTACGGAGCAGGGCGACAAACCCTACGACATCGGCGAGGAGGAAGTTATTCATCTCGGCTTCGAGGTCGATAACTTTGAGGCGACCAAGGCGAAACATAAGGAGATGGGCGTTATCATATTCGACCCGGACTATATGCCGCCGTACTTCATCGCCGACCCCGACGGTTACTGGCTGGAGATGATTCCCGGTGGACCGCCTCCCGCGTAGCGGAGCAACGAAATAAACCAATAAAAGAGGACAGTCCGAAAACCGGACTGTCCTCTTTTATAATTCACGTGGTCATTTCGCGTGCCGAGGGATAACCGTAGGCGGAGGTTGCGGAGTTTACCGCGTCCAGGATAGCGTCCTCTACGGCTTTCGCGGCCAGTATACCGACCGCGTCCGCGGACGCGCCGACCTCTCCGGAACACATCGCGAATACCGTGTCGCCGTCAAAGCTCGTGTGAGCCGGGCGAATCGCTCTGGCGATACCGTTTTGACCTAACGCCGCAAGTTTCGCGGCGGCGGCTTTTTCCAGTTTGGCGTTAGTGATTATACATACCAAAACCGTATTTCCGCTGAACAAATCCTTGCCGTTGAAGTAATCGCTCAGGAATACGCGTTCGCTGTCCGCGAAAGTTTTTTTATCGTCGTTGAGCGCTCCGGCTATGATTTTGCCACCGCTAACTACGTCTCCGGCGCAGTTGACGGCGGCAACCGCGCCGACGAGCAACTCACCGCGGCGATACGCGGATTTGCCAAGTCCGCCCTTCATAGCGTTAGCGGCGCCGCGCAGAGTTCCGACGGTCGCGCCCGTTCCCGCGCCAAAATTGCCGCCGGTAAACTCCGCGTCGGCGAAAGCCGCGCTTGCGGCGGCAAAGCCCATCTCCGCGTCGGGGCGAACGTCCGCGCGTCCGCACTTCAGGTCAAACAAAATCGCCGCGCACACATTGGGAATTTTAGCGACTCCGGCGTCGCGGCCTATGCCACGGGCTTCGAGACAACGCATTACGCCGCCTGCCGCATCCAAACCGAACGAACTGCCTCCGGCGAGTACGACCGCGTGTACGGCTTTGCGATTGCTCTTGGGGTCAAGCGCGTCGGTGTCGCGAGTAACCGGAGAACCTCCGCGAACGTCAACTCCGCAGACCGCTCCGGCTTCGCATATTATCGCGGTACAGCCCGTAGCGGCGGTTAAGTCCTGAGCGTTACCGATTTTGAACGCGGTTAAGTCGCGTATGTTTGCCTTTTCCAAACGTCCCTCCTAAGCAAGAAAATCCGCAACGGTTTCAAGGATTACCTCAACATCGGCCAACGCGCCTTTGCCCACATCGCCGCACGCTAACAAGGCCTCTTTAGGCTCTACGAAGTGAACTCCGTAACTCCGCAATTTCTCGATGTTGCTTTGCACTGCCGGATTTTCATACATTGCCGTGTTCATCGCCGGACAAATCAGCGTAGGTTTATTCTGAACCGCCATTGCGACCGTAGACAGCATATCGTCTGCGATTCCGGACGCGAGCTTACCGATAATATTCGCGGTTGCCGGAGCAATCAACAGCAAGTCCGCCGCTTTAGCGAGCGATATATGTTTAACGTCTTCGTAGTCAATTAAATCGAACATCTCCGTATAGACTTTTTTCTTCGTAAGCGTTTGGAACGTCAGCGGAGTAATAAATTCAGCCGCGGACGCGGTCATAATCACGCTTACGGCGTGTCCGTCTTTAGTCAGACGATTCGCGATGTCCGCCGCCTTGTACGCGGCGATACTTCCGGTAACTCCAAGAACTATATTACTCATAGGTGTTATTCCTTATTTAAGTTTTGAATAACGGCGGCGCAAATTCCGTCCGCGATTGCCTGTTTACTTTCAAAGCGCGTAACTTGCCGCTCCGCGTCAACTAAATAGCCGACGTGTCTGTCGCCGAGTATCTCCGACTGGTCGTTGGCGAGTACAAAGCGACATCGCTCGGTCCGCAAAATTCCGTAAGCCGTAGCGATAAGCGTTTCGCGCGGAACGCTGTCCATCAGTTTGAACCCGACTAACAACGATTTGGGAGTAATCTCCTTGAAAATTGATATTATCTTGGGCGTAGGCTCAAGCTCAAGTCGAATGTCCGAACGTCCGGACTCGATTTTCCGCGTCCGGTCAATTTGCTCGCCCGTGTCGGTGCTTATCACGGAGCGTACGCGGTAATCGCTGACAGCCATACTGTGAACTACCGCGGCAATATCGTTTTCAGTCACGACCGCTTTAGCCGCGGCTTCAAGCGACGCTACGCCGGTAATGGCGGTAATCCGGACTTTGTCCGATTTCGGCAGAAACTGAGCGTTTTTCCCGGCGAGATAATAAATACGCTCAACTTCCGGACGTTTGACAAAACTCTCGGCAATCAGACAGCCGAGCCGACCCGTGGAAAAGTTAGTTATTCCGCGCACCGCGTCAATTTGCTCCGTAGTTCCGCCTGCGGTAATTAGAATATTCATAGCGCACCCCGCACGTTAACATACTAAAACAGTATATTATATTTATTATGCGATTATCATAGCATAACAATCCGGGTTTGTCAAGACCCCAAGTTATGAATCGGAATCTGAAAATTGCGCTTGCAATTTGCGGTTAGTCGGAGTATAATAACATATATAACATATCAACTATATAAGGATTTATGCTATGAAAACAGAAAAAACTACTCGCGTCAGAAGTGTCACGGCGGATATTTGCCTTAACGGGCTTCTGGTCGCGCTTGTACTGGCGGCTACGATGTTCATTAATATCCGTCTGCCGATTTCGGTTAACGGCGGACTGATTCATCTCGGAAACGTACCGCTTGTCGCGGCGGCGATTGTATTCGGCAGACGAAAGGGCGCGATTGCCGGAGCGTTCGGAATGGGACTGTTCGATTTGCTGAGCGGTTGGACGCTGTGGGCTCCGTTTACGTTCGTAGTGCGCGGAGCGATGGGCTGGGTAATCGGTAAAATCTCCGAAACCCGCGGCGGCAAGAGCTTCGTCGCGAATCTGCTCGCCGTAACCGTCGGCGGAGCGATTATGGTCGCGGGCTACTACGTAACAGAGGTTATACTCTACGGAAACTTTGTCGCTCCGGTTACGTCAATCCCCGGCAACCTAATCCAAGTGTTAACCGCTTTGGTGATTGGTCTGCCGCTCTCGACCGCGCTGAAAAAGACAGGGATTGTTTAGATTTATTCGTTTAAGTTAAGAAATAAATTGATTCGCCTTCGATACGGACAAAATCCAAGAGCCATTAAGGGCTCTTGGATTTTGAGGCTCTCTATTTCTCAGCTGAATCAGCTATGCGGTAACGCGGAAATAACGCACAGCAAAGCAGAGCGGTCGTTTCCGCCCTGCTTTATTGCGTATGCAAAAGCGACGCTATAAAATCAACCTACAGGCGCGGGAGTGTTAGACTGACCAACCGCGTGGTTACTGCCCTGCGGGTCTTTTGAAACAAGAACGCCGTCGCGGAAATTCATCGTAACGGTCTTGCTCATCGGAGCGTATCCAACCCAAGTGTACGGTATAATGCCGCCGCGCGGCTTCATCTCACGGCCTTCGCCGCCGATTATCGCTACCGTTTCCTCGTATGTAGAGGTACCTTCGACCAATTGCTCGTACTCTTCCTCGGTAATTTCCTCGGGCTTAGCCTCGTTAGTACCTGCGGAAGGACGCGGAGTAGTGCTTCCGGCACTTTGTGAACCGTCGCCTACAACGTAGGTTTTCAGGTTCGGCGGCGCTTGATTAGCGATGCAGGCGGCAAAAAGTAATAGAATTAAAGCCGGCAGCAAAATCAGCGAAATCTTGCGTTTCATAATTATCCTCCTTGTACGAAAGTGAGAATTTTTAGCGCTCATTTTCGTTTGTGCAATTATTATATAACGCCACCGCGCATTTGTCAAGTCTTTGTGCGAATTTTCCTTAAAAATTTTTTTCAGGCTTTTTCTACTATTAAGCGTTGATTCGCTTTATCCAACTTAACGGTTACGTCAATCCCGAATTCCCAATTTAACGCGCGCCGAAACGCGGCGGGTATCGCTACCTCTCCGATACAGTTGATGTGGCGCTGAGCGCTGATGTTGTGTTCTGTGGGAATAAGTTCCGTCAAAGGATTTTCAGGCGGATTTTCCCACCACGCGTTTGGTATGCCAATTACGCTCTCAATTTTTTTCGAGACCTTTTTTGAAGGCAGACCGTTACCGGAGATAATTTTCTCCAAAGTTTGTCTGGAAATATTGCTGGTTTCAGCAAATGCGCTTTGAGTGTACCCGGCGTCCCGGATAAGGTCTAGGAACCATTCCCGTCGAATAATTTCGTTTTGCGTTGTCATAATAAAGCCCCCGTTCTGAATTTGGCGCGCGATAATATCAAAATTAGACAAAATTTAATAATATCTTTGCATTTTTAGCAATATTTTACCACTTATAATCGAAAATGTCAATAGTATTTGTAAAATAATGTTATAAATCTTTAATATTTTTTCAAATTTTCAAATTTTTGCGATATTTCGACCTTGACATTGGGCATTTTGTGTGGTATATTCATTCAGGTTTAACGCCTTACGGAGGGACATTTTGAAACAAGTTACGATTTACACGGACGGAGCGTGTTCCGGTAATCCGGGACGCGGAGGTTGGGCGGCGATTTTGCGCTACGCCGAAAATGAGCGGGAAATCAGCGGCGGCGAACCTATGACTACGAATAACCGTATGGAACTTACCGCCGCGATAAAAGCTTTGGAACTATTACGCGAGCCTTGCGAGGTTACGTTGTTCAGCGACAGCAAGTACCTCGTGGACGGCATTGAAAAAGGCTGGGCGAAAAGTTGGAAAAAGCGCGGTTGGATAAAAAGCGATAAGAAGCCCGCGCTGAATCCGGACTTGTGGGATTCTCTCCTGAATCTGACTGAAACGCACAGAGTCGCGCTTAAATGGGTCAAAGGTCACGCGGACAACAAATATAACTCCCGCTGCGACGAACTCGCTGTGGCGCAATATAAAGCCAAATAACGATTAACTACTCGGGTTGATTTACTTCCGAACGAAAAGTTTGCCTGATTTTACGAACGCGTTTTAGCTACGCTTATTTTGAATATAAATATCAAAAATTACTATCATATAAACATATACTTTTTGTTGACAACGCGGTTAATATGTGTTAATATAGCGTTTACAGGGGTGCCGTAAATGGCTGAGAAAGCGTTGAGCTTAACCCTAATAACTTGAACGGGGTAATGCCCGCGTAAGGAGTACCAATATGAATACGAGCAAAAAAACGCTCATGCTGTGTGAGGGCGCTGTTTGCGTCGCTCTGTCCGTTGCGCTAAGCTATCTGAAGATAGACGTAGGCGCTCAGGGAGGTTCGCTGAACTTCACGATGATTCCGCTGATACTGTTCGCGGTACATATAGGCGGCGTTAGTTGGGGAGTATTGGCGGGCTTTGTGTTTGGAACGCTGAAGTTTTTTCTCGCTGAAGGCTTCGCGATAAACTGGGAGTCTATGTTGCTGGATTACTCGGTGGCGTATGCCGCCGTAGGACTTGCGGGGTTAATGAAAGACAAAGGTCCGATGGGTTATCTGGTGGGAGCTTTAATCGGCTGTTTTGCGCGGTTCATCATTCACTGGATTAGCGGCGTAACAATCTACGCCGAATACGCGGAGGGTACGTATCTTGGCGTTAATACCGAGCAGGTTTGGTGGTACTCCGCGATTTACAACGGCTTCTATATGGCGTTTAATACGGTCGCGGCTGTGATTATAACACCTGTGATAGGCACGGCGTTGGACAAGGTACGCTTAACCGAACGCAAAGCCGCGTAACCGCTCGGTCTTATGTATAAAAAAACGGTAGGCGCGAATGAATTATTCACGCCTACAATTTATTTTTTATAATGCCGCTAACGATTTGTAACTCTCCCGCAAAACGGGATAGAGCGATTTGTAGAGTTGGTAGTACGGCTCGTACTCCGCGGAGCGTTCGCGATTGGGAATTACAGCCTCGGAGCTGTTTGTCGGCGGCGACACGCTATCGCCTACGGATTGAGCCGCGAGCATTGCCGCGCCTAACGCCGCGCCCTCGTCACGCGACAGAGTTTTCACGGGGCAATTGTACAAGTCCGACAGCATTTGCCGCCACAACTCGCTTTTAGAGCCGCCGCCGGTGAATGTCATATCGCCGACCTCCACGCCCATCTCGCGGAACACGTCAAGACATTCGCGTTGGGAGTACGCTACGCCCTCCAGTACGGCTCGAATTATTTGGGCGTTACCGTGAATCGCGGACAGACCGAAGAATACGCCTCGGGCGTCCGCGTCGGGGTGAGGAGAGCGTTCGCCCATCAGGTACGGCAGGAATATCAGTTTCTCCGCTCCGATTGGTACGTCGGCGGCAAGCGCGTCCATTTGCGAGTAGGACAGTCGGCTCCCCCCCTGCCCCCCCTCAGAGAGTGGGGCTTTTGCGTTGCCCCACTCTTTGAGGGGGGTAGGGGGGAGTAAGTCGCGAAGCCACTTTAGCGACAAACCCGCGCCTTGAGTACAACTCATAACCGTCCACTTACCGGGAACGCTGGCGCACAGAGCGTGTACGCGCCCCTGAACGTCAATCCTGGGTTTGTCGCTGACGGCGTAAACTACGGCGGACGAGCCGATAGTAGTGAACGCTTTGCCTTCGGCGGTTATTCCGCAGCCGATTGCGGCGGCGGCGTTATCGCCCGCTCCGCCCGCTACGGGGATTCCCGCCGGAAGCGCGGAGACGTTCGCGAGGGTTACTCCCGTAACGTCGGGGCTTTCGTACATCTTTGGCAGTAACGCTCTGTCGATTTGCAGTTTCGTCAGGATTTCGCCGCTCCAGTCGCGTGCGGAAATATCCATCAACTGCATTCCGGACGCGTCGCTGACCTCCGTCGCGAACTCCCCCGTCAGCTTATAGCGGATATAGTCTTTAGGCAACAGAATATGACGGCAACGCTCCCAGATGTGGGGCTCGTTGTTACGAACCCAAAGTATTTTCGCGGCGGTGAAACCTGTCATCGCGGGGTTTCCGGTAAGCCGGATTAACCGCTCCGCGCCGATTAGTTCCGTAAGTTGAGCCGCTTCTTTTGACGTGCGCTGGTCGCACCAGATTATCGCGGGGCGAAGTACCTCGCCGTTGCCGTCAAGCATAACAAGTCCGTGCATTTGACCGCTAAGCCCGATTGCCCTGACGCCGTCATAGTGTCCGACGGCGCGAATACCGTCCAGAACGGCGTTCCACCAGTCGAGAGGGTCTTGCTCCGCCCAACCGTTGTTAGGCTGGTACATCGGATATTCCGAGGTGTGGCTCGCTATCAACTCGCCGCCGCCGGAAAATAACGCGGTTTTAGTACCGGACGTTCCAACGTCAATCCCTATGTACGTCCGCATTTGTTTTCACCTCCGTTTTTTGTTTTTATCATTAGGTTAGTTAGCCGAACAATATCTGGTTAACCACGCTTTCAAGGTACTCCTGTTTACCGCTTGAGGGCGGAGTCGGTTCGCCCTGACTTTCCGCGTACTCGGCAAGTTCCGCAAGCGTCGTTTTACCCTCGCGGATTTTCGCGCCGATTCCGGAACAGTACGAGGAATAACGCTCCGCGACGAACGCGTCCACTCTGCCGTCCTCGATTAACGCGGCGGCTTTCAGCAGTCCGAGCGCGAACGTGTCCATACCGAGTATAAACGCGTGGAACATATCCTCGTAAGTGTTACTCGGACGGCGGTTCTTAGCGTCGAAGTTGAAACCTCCGGTAAGCCCTCCGGCTTTCAAAACCTCGTACATACATTCAGTCGCGTCATAGACGCTGTAGGGGAACTCGTCCGTATCCCAGCCGAGCAGCGCGTCGCCCGTGTTAGCGTCGATACTGCCAAGCATACCGTTAATCGCGGAAACTTTAAGCTCGTGCCGGAACGTATGACCCGCCAAAGTCGCGTGGTTAGCTTCTATGTTGAGTTTGAAGTCCTTGTCAAGTCCGTATTGCCGCAAAAACCCGATTGCCGTAGCGGCGTCAAAATCGTACTGGTGCTTCATCGGCTCCTTGGGCTTAGGTTCTATATAGAAATCACCCTTAAAGCCGATAGCGCGCGCGTATTCGACCGCCAGACGCATTAGAGCGGCGATGTTCTCCTGCTCGAACTTCATATCGGTGTTCCAAAGCGTTTCATATCCCTCGCGCCCGCCCCAGAATACGAAGCCTTTACCGCCGAATTTCACGGTTAGGTCAATTGACTTCTTGACGTTAGCGGCGGCTCTCGCGAACACGTCCGGGCTGTTGGAACTACCCGCTCCGTTCATAAAGCGCGGGTGACTGAACAGATTTGCCGTTCCCCACAGAGCCTTAATTCCGGTTTTGTCGATTTTCGAGCGGATGTAGTCCGCGATTTTGTCAAGATTTGCGTTTTGTTCTTTAAGCGTCGGAGCCTCGCTAATCAAATCCGCGTCGTGGAAACAAAAATATTTGATTCCGAGCTTTTGCATAAACTCGAACCCCGCGTCGGCTTTAGCCTTTGCGTGAGCAAGCGGGTCTGAACCCGCACCGAACGACTTGTCGGCGGTATCTTTGCCGAACATATCCGTACCCGCCGCGCCGAGATTATGCCACCACGCCATCGCGAACGGCAGATGCTCGCTCATAGGTTTGCCGAGTACGGATTTGTCCGCGTCGTAAAACTTAAACGCGAACGGATTGGAGGACTTCGCGCCCTCGTATCTGATTTCGGGAATTTCTGTAAATATCATTTTTATTTTACCTCGATTTCAATAGCTTTTTTGCCTGTGAGTTTAGCGGTTCTCGCGTCGGGCTGACCTATGCCTACGAACAGCGTACCGCTTGGAGCGGCTACGCGGTCGCCCTCGTCGTTTACCACGGTGAACGCGTTCTTATTCAGAGCGATTTCGACGGTACGGGCTTCGCCGGGCGCAAGCTCCGTCTTGGCGAATCCGCATAGTACGGGGTTCGGCGGAGCGAACGGCGAATCCGCCTTGTAGTATACCTGTACTACGTCCTTAGTCGCGGCGATTCCGATGTTGCTGACGGCGGCGGAGATGTAACCGGAACCTCTGCGCTCCGCTCTCTGAACGGTTACGTCGCCGTAGGTTAAGCCGTAGCCGAACGGATAAAGAACTTCGCCTTTGAAATAGCGGTACGTGCGGTTAGCCATCGCGTAGTCAAGAAAGTCGGGTAAATCGTCCGTAGAGTTGTAGAACGTAACCGGAAGTTTGCCGCAGGGCGAAGCCTCGCCGAACAGCAGCTTCGCGACCGCTAAACCTCCGCGTCCGCCCGGATACCACGCGTTAAGGATTGCCTTGCAACCCGCGTCCGCAACACGCAAATCAAGCGAGGAACCCGCCATAAGCACGAGTACGACAGGTTTTCCGGTTTTGAGTATAGCGTCAAGCAACTCACGCTGAGGCTTTGGCAGATTCAGGTCTTTCTTATCGCCGCCCTGAGTGTTATTGTCAGACTCAAAGTACGCGCGCTGGTCGAACTCGTTGCCGCCCACGTCGAAACTGCCGCTATCGTCGCCGGAGAAGCCCTCCTCGCCCTCGATTGTTTCGTCAAGCCCAAGTACCAGCACAACGACTTCGGACGCGTCAGCGGCCGCTATTGCCTCCGCAAGGCGATTGTCGCGCCCGGTAAGGAACTCACTCGCCGAGCGGTACAGATGACAACCCTCGGAGTAATGGACGCGAACGTCCGGAGCGACGCGCCGGATTCCGTCAAGCACGGTTATGTACTCGCTGGAGGTGCCGTAGTAGTTACCTTTCAGCGGTACGCGGCTGTCCGCGTTAGGACCGATTACCGCGATATTTTTCAATTTTGATTTGTTCAGCGGCAGGAAACTCCCCCCCTGCCCCCCCACAAAGAGGGTGGCTTGCGTCTTGTCCCCCTCGGAGCGCGAGCTTTGCGTCTTGCCCCCCTCTTTGAGGGTGGCTTGCGTCTTGCCCCCCTCTTTGAGGGGGGTAGGGGGGAGTTTTTCATTTTTCAGCAAGACCATACTTTCCAGCGCGGCTTTTTGTTCGAGCGCGTGATTCTCCGCGCTGTCGTTGGCTTCGTAGGGGATTGCGTCGTACTCGCTGCCCTCGCCGCCCAAAATGCCGAGCCTGAAGCGCGTAGTCAGAACGCGGACGGCGGCGCGTCTCAGCGCGTCCTCCGTGATTAATCCGTCCTGAAGCGCGGTGAGCAAATGCAGATACGTATTACCGCAGTTAAGGTCACAGCCCGCGTTAAGCGCGAGCGCGGCGGACTCCCGCGGAGTGTTCGTGACTTTGTGATGGTTATGGAAATCGGCGATTGCCCAGCAGTCGGAAACTACGTGACCGTCAAATTCCCATTTCCCGCGCAGAATTTCGCCCAACAGCAGATTGGACGCGCAGCAAGGCTCGCCGAGCGTGGCGTTGTACGCGCCCATTACGGCTTCGACTTCGGCTTCGGTGACTAACGCCTCGAACGCGGGCAGATAGGTTTCCCACAGGTCTTTCTTGTTAACGACCGCGTTGAACTCGTGGCGCAGCGACTCCGGACCGGAGTGTACGGCGTAGTGCTTGGCGCACGCGGCGGTTTTAAGCGTATCGCCATCGCCTTGCATACCGTTGACAAACGCGACGCCTAGTTTCGCGGTAAGATAAGGGTCCTCGCCGTAGGTTTCGTGACCTCTGCCCCAACGAGGGTCGCGGAAAATGTTGATGTTGGGGCTCCAGAACGTCAGCCCCTTGTAGATGTCGCGGTCGCCGCGATTTGAGGCGGCGTTGTATTTGGCTCTGCCCTCCGTGCTAATCGCGTCCGCGACGTTAAACAGCAGTTCGGCGTCGAACATAGCGGCAAGCGCGATTGCCTGCGGGAAACTGGTCGCAGTTCCGGCTCTCGCTACGCCGTGCAGAGCTTCGTTCCAGTAGTTGTACTCCGGTATGCCCAAACGCTCCACGGCTTTGGAGTCATACCTAAGCTGAAAGCAGATTTCCTCCGGCGTCATTTGAGCTACTAAAGCCTCAGCCTTATCCTTGGCGGATTGTTTTTGAGTGGCGTTCATAAATTACCTCCGAATATAAAAATGAGCGCGGGCAACTAAGCTACCCGCGATTTCCGGCTTCGACAGCGGCAATCTCAATTTCCTGTACAACTTCGGTTTCGAGCGACAGGAAACCTCTAAGCGCGTTAATACTTTCCTGAGAAAGTACGTGTTCGGCTCGGCAAGCGTCTAGTTCGGCGACTTCCGCGGTTACTCCAAGCGATATAAGCCAGTCGCGGAGCAAAACGTGTTTCGCGTAAGTGGAAACCGCGATTTCCTTGCCCGTATCGGTAAGCGTAATAAACCCGCCGTCGTCAACGGTGATATAGCTGTTTTCGCGTAGTTTTTTCATTGCTACGCTGACGCTGGGTTTTGAGAAACCCATTTCGTCGGCAATATCAATTGAACGCACACCGGGGTGTTTCCTTGACAGGATTAGAATTGTTTCGAGATAGTTCTCGGCGGATTCCTGAATTTTCATTTTTTACAACCTCCAGTTTATAATATCGGCGAATTATACCGCGCCTGACGCGGATTACGTCCCTAAAAAGGATAATTACCGTTAAACCAACGCACTAACTGCGAGTAGTTATCGGTCATTCTCAAGCCGCTTAACGCGGGGAAAAACAGGATAAACAGCGCGGCGGCATACGCGGTAAATCCGATTATTACGGGCTTCGCCCAGCTACGGCGGTATTCATCTGCGGGACGCTCAAGCGCGGAGTTCATAACCGCGGCTATCGCGAGTATCAGGAACACGATATTCGGGAAATAGTGGTACGCGAACGCGATTCGCGGAATGAATATCCACGGCAGAAGTTGAGCCACCCACCCCGCGAAAATCAGGTGCGCCGCCTTATTACCCTTCAGCGCGAGCGGTACCATAAACACAATCGCGCCAAGCCCCGTCCACGCAATCACGGGGTTTGTGAACGCTCCGAATACCGACTTAGTACCCGCGATGCCGTCTGGGTTGAACCACTGGAAATAGAGTATCGGACGCAAATCAATCAGCCAGCTATACCACGGCGATGAATACGGGTGAGTCGCGTCAAGTTTTCCGTGATAACCCATCATATACTTTTGGTTTTCCCAAATCATTTTCAGATAACCGCCAAAAGTTCCGTCGGCGGACGCTCCGTATTTCGCCTGAGCGTAGGGAATATACGACGCGAGATAAATAGCAACGGGTACAACTATAAAAAACACAATCGACGCGGCGGTTGTCAGCAAAGCCTCCGAGGTTTGTTTAGCCTTGATAATCCTGAACATTTTCACGCCCCACAGCCACGCGAGTCCAAGTCCGCCGTAGATAACAATCCACTTAGTCGCCGCGCCCAGTCCGAACGCCGCTCCGCTTAGGAACAGCCACAGCATTGACTTGTCAGACGCGGCTTTCTCTCCGTACGGAGCGTTTTCCGCGTGAGGCTCGACCACCGGCGATATGAAATACCGATACATAAAGTAGTACATCAGCAAGATGAAAAATACGGCTTCGGTATCGACCGTACCGATTCGCGTGTGAGTGTAGTGCATAAACTCCACCGCGAACAGCGTCGTCGCGCTCGCGGAAATAAGTGTCTTGCCGAACATATTCTGCGCGAAAAAGTAAAACGGAATCAGCATCAAGATGCCAAACAGCGTACCGATAAATCTCCAGCCGAACGGGTTCATTCCGAACATACGTATTCCGAGCGAAAGGATAATCTTGCCGAGCGGAGGGTGAGTTACCTCGTACGGCGAAAGCTGACGTATATGCTCGTAAGCGGTACGCGGGTGGTAGATTTCGTCAAAGTAGGAGTTGTGCATCCAGTCGTCCGGATTGGAGATAAGCCCCGGCTCGTCAATAAGCGCGGCGGAATCAGCGTCCAACGCGGTAAGTTTAATTCTGTAGCTTTTGGGGTCCCTGCTTGAACTTATCATCGTCTGAAAGAAGTCGGTAATATAGACTTCGCCGAGTTCCATTTCGGAGTTGCTCGCGCTGATACGGATATATGTCGCGTCCTCCGGGAAATCGGTAAGTTCAACTTTGTGCCATTTGAACAGCGCGACCCAGTTTTGCTCCAATGTCGCGACGAACGACCAGTTAACGCCGTCCTCCGACGCGTCGAGCGTGTAATCGCCGGTGCCGAGTCCGCTGTAGTAGTAAATCTCGACGTTGGTGTGAGCGGATACCGCCTGTCCGGTATGCCTCAGCGTAAGCGGACCGTCCTCAAAACTCGCGAAGCTCTGCGGAGTTTCGGTAGAGCCTAACTGCCAGAACGCTACGGGAGTATAAACCGCGATAATAACAATAAGCGGCAGCAGCGACTTAGCGGTAATCTTGTGCGGCGCTGTCGCGCCGCTTAACGCAAGAGGTTCTTTGTTCCAGACATACGGGCTTGCGTAAGTCAGAAACCACACGCTGACAGCCAAAGTAATCATCGCCGGAATAAGCCAAATATACATACTTTCTCCTATTGCGCGGTTTGTAACATAGTGACGCGGGTAAGAGCGGACCGGTATTTTTCAGTTAATGTCTGCCATAATTCCGATAATAATTTATCAACATCAACGGGAACAACAATAATTTGTTCGTATTCCTTTTGCGTAGTTATTGAGGACGGATTTGACGGTTCCGGAATGCTGTCGCCCCTTATCAGCCCGGTAAGAAGCCAGCCCTCGGCGGCTTCAGATGCCATAGTTATAGCGTCGTTCAGATTTTTGCCTTGCGAATAGCACATATCTAAATCTACGAAGATTACGCCGTAACCGTCGTCTTCCTTATAAAAACGAGCGGGATAATTAAGTTTCATTTTAATATGCCCTTTCTTTTAAGAGATTGAACGACCTCTTTTGATAAATCTTTTTGCGACGTGTGTCTTGGTACACAGAGTTTATCAGGCGATGTCGGGTGGACGTAATAATAATGCGAACCTCTGACAG
>JAISKY010000258.1 GCA_031260745.1 Oscillospiraceae bacterium | reverse complement strand
ACCGTACTCAAATAGCATAGCTTCAAGTTCGTCCTGTGAAATCGGCGTCGGAATGACAAACGCGTCGTTCTCGTCAATCGCGTGAGCGAGTTCGCGGTATTCGCCCGCCTGCGACGATTCCGGCTTATACTCAATCACCGTCTTACGATTGATTTCCGCGCGTTGTACTATATTGTTACGCGGAACGTGATATATAAGCCTGGCTCCGAGCGCTTTTGAGAACGCGCGCAGCAAATCCAGCTCGTGGTCTACGTTGCGGCTGTTGCAGATAATTCCGCCCAAACGCACGTCGCCTTTTTTCGCGTACTTCTGTATACCTTTAGAAATATTGTTCGCCGCGTACAGCGCCATCATCTCGCCGGAGGCGACTATGTAAATCTCCTTAGCTTTACCCTCGCGTATCGGCATCGCGAACCCCCCGCAGACTACGTCGCCTAATACGTCATAAAAGACATAGTCGAGGTCCTCCGTGTACGCTCCGAGGCTTTCAAGCATATCTATTGAGGTGATAATACCGCGTCCCGCGCAGCCTACGCCCGGCTCCGGTCCGCCGGATTCAACACAACGTATTCCGCCGAATCCGGTCTTGACAAGATTATCAAGCGTCACATTCTGACGGTTATCGCGTACGGTATCCAATACCGTCCGTTGGTGAAGCCCTCCGAGCAGTAACCTTGTGGAGTCCGCTTTTGGGTCACAGCCGACGACCATAATCTGTTTCCCAAACTCCGCGAGTCCCGCCGTCAGATTCTGAGTCGTGGTTGACTTACCTATACCGCCTTTGCCGTAAATTGCTACTTGTCTTAGTGCCATTATTATTGATTTTCCTTTCCGCGCGAGTTTATGGTCTGGTTTTTCATACGCGTAAATCCTCAACGGCTGTCTATGGTCGCTCCGCTCTCGTCGCGCCAGCGGAAACTGCGTTTCTCAACCAGCCCAAGAGTATAATTCAGCAGCAGACCGAGTACTGCCATTACGATGATGTACGCGTACATATACGAATACTGCATGTGCGCCTGATAGAACGACAGCGCGTATCCAAGTCCGCGGCTCGCTCCAATCATCTCGGCGGCAACGAGAATCAGAATTGAAATCGTCGCGCCAAGCCGCATTCCCGCGAAGATATGCGGCAGTGACGCCGGTAATATCACCGTGGCAAACAACCGAATCGGACTTGTACCCATTGAGCGTGACGCGCGTATTAACTGCGGGTCAACGCTCCGTACTCCGGCGATTGAGTTTAGCAGTACGCCCCAGATAACTCCCCAGAAAATCACGACAATTTTAGATGTTTCGCTGATTCCGAAGAACATTACGAACACCGGAAGTAAAGCCAGCGTCGGAATGTTCCGGAACACCTGGAACAGCGGACTGATGAAGTTGCCGAATCGCTTAAACCAGCCGATAGACAGCCCTAGCGGTACGGCGAACAGACAGCCCAAAGTGAAACCCATCAGCGCGCGCCGCAAACTTACAAGGATGTGCATACCAAGCTCGCCGCTGACAATGATTGACCACAACGTCGCAACCACCTCGGTAAACGGCGGTAAAAACTTAGGATTCACCAACCAGTGCATCCGAGCGGTAAGCTCCCACAATCCTAAAAAAAGGATTGTGGAAATCGTATATGAAAAAAGCTGCCAGAGTTTCTTTCCGATGGTTTTGCCTATTTTTTTGTCTTCCATACCGCGTACCTGCCTTTAATAAATTGTTTTGACGTTCTCGCGTCTTACTTGTTGTTCATCGCGTCCTCAATAATTGATAGACTGCCTTTGTAGCCCGCGTAGGACTTATCCAAAACGAGCTTCTCCGAATTAGGAAACGTGTGGTTTACGAACCCCAGCTTATTTTCTCTCGCGATTAAACGGTCAAGCTGACTTCCGTAGAGTTGCGTCAAATCGTCGCTGTATTCCGATATTATTTTGGCGATATTCCACTGGTCGCGCTCGTACAAGACGTCAGGCTTCTTCCAATATTCAAGTTTCTGAATCGCCGCAGTTATGGCTTCTCTATCCGCGGGGTCATCTACTTTGTCCGTTACTATCGCGAGAACCGGAATTTGACTGAAGTCGTTTACCAAAAACCTAAGCGTCGATACAATCGTATGAGCGTCGCCGATTATTCCAATGTGATGCTGTATAGACGACAACTGAGCAATCCCTGAGTAGAAATCGTAGATATACGACTCCTCCGATTCGATGAAACTCTCCGCGCGTTTACTGTCGATGCCCAAAACCGAACTGACTTCGCGCAAGAATTTCGTTGTTTCCGTCGGACCGATTGGGTAGCTGTCAAGGCGCAGAGTTTCCTGCCCGAATTTGTTGCGGAGCAATTCTTCCGCCCCGCGTCCCACCCAGGACGAGAAGAAAATATTGAGCGAGGCGGACGCGGCGTTACGTAACTCGCGCACTCCGTCGATTCCGTTGCCGAAGAAAATGTTCGCGTCTACGCCGATTCCGGCAAGTAAGCGTTTTATTTCCCGGAGATTGCCGTGCCAATATAGGTCCTGTGTCGGTACGATACCGAAAATATTGACAAGGTTCGGTGTTTTCTCCGAACGCGGTTCCACCTCGCTCTTAATCAGCGAAAGCAGCGTCGCGTTATAACCGGAGTATACGTCGCCCTTAAATCCCGAAGCGTCTACGTACACAATCGGAACGTCCCGCTCCTTAAATTCCGAAACGACGCTTTGTGAGTCGTCCCCGATGATACCTGCGGCGCACCCGGATATTACGGCGTACAAATCGCCGTCGAAGACTTCAAGCGTCCCCTCGATTGTTTCACGCAGTCTGTCAAGACCGCCGAACACAATCTCTTTTTCGAGCATAACCGAACACGGCGCTCCTATTCTGCCCGCCGTACCTTTTATGCCGCCGTGCGCCGCCTGTCCGAGCGACGTCATCATCGGACAGCCCGGTCCCGTATGGAAAATCGGCACCGTACCGCTAATCGCGTTCAGCGTAACCGCCGCGCCGCCCAATGTACACGTTCCGCGAGGATTTTCAAGATATTGTCCTGCCATTTTATTATTGTTCCTTTCTTGGAGTTCCGAAATAAACTCCGGGTTGAAAGCCATACAAATTTACCGCGCGGATACGGAACCTGACTCAATATACGCGAACGGGTCTTTATCGTACCACGACTCCTTGAGCTTCAGCGGTTTTTTCTCCGAAAGTTTCTTCGTGAAATTCTGATTTTCCAACGCGTCCGCTATTGAGCTGCCGAATTTCAGCAGTCCTCTATATCCGCAGAGAATACTCTCTACGTATTGCAGCGCG
>JAISKY010000254.1 GCA_031260745.1 Oscillospiraceae bacterium | reverse complement strand
GTAATTTTGTAGTCGCCTGCGGGGAGATTTTCGATGTAGAACTCGCCGTGTGCGTCTGTAGTGTAAACGCCGTCTGCGGAATTGCCAACCGCCAAACCGCTTACATTTGTCACGCTGAAAGTCGCTCCACCGACAGGTTTTCCGGTGTCTTTGTCGTCGAGGAAAACCATAAGACCGCCGTAGCGATAATTACTGAAAACAAGCTCCTGTACACTCGTTCCGTCAGGTTTCAAATATACATTTTGTTCGTTTTTGATTGACAGCTGATAATTATTCGGCGGCACCGTTTGCCGGACTATATAATAGCCGCTCGGAACACCGGAGAGGACGATAACGCCGCTCCCATCTGTATCGACGGTAGCGACCAGCGTTCCGTAGCCGCCGCTTACCTCGCTGTTGTTGTAGTAAATCTCGAAACGCCCGCCTCCGAGCATTTCGTGAGTTATGATGTCCTCTAGCTTGATAACAAGTGCGTTCAGCGGATAATTCTCCGCTCCGTCTGCCGCCGACGCGACAGGCGCGGCGAACAGACCGACAGATAGCACTACCGCAAGCAGTAGTGCCGTTATTTTGCGTAAATTCATAAAATTGTCTCCTTTTTTATGTTAATAATTGTTTCCGAATGTGATTTTGATTGTTGAAAATTCCGGGTTAATGTAGACTATAGCTCCGGTGCTACTTGGTGCAGGGGTTGCCGAAGTTTCGGGAGTTTCAAGGACCGGCGCGGAGTACGCCGGAATGTCAATTTTGAGAGCATTACTGACATTTCCGCTCACGTCCTTAACTTTGATGTACAAATCTTTCGCGCCGGAAGTTGTATACACTGTGATTGTGTTCAATCCCGCTACGCAATTCGTTCCGACACCGCCCGTACCAATTGTGGGGGCGTTCGCGCCGTCATTCACTATTGAATAGTAATATTTGCCCGCCGCGCTCGATGTGAATTGTACCGTAGCTGTGAGATTACTGTTGCGAGTAACCGCACCAACTGTTACTGTAGGTATTGTGGGGTTCGCGGAGGGTGTTGTGACAGTTCCCAGAGCTTCGCCTTTTCCGTTTGTAATTGTAATGCCGGAGAAAATTGTACCTCCGCAATTAGCACATAATTGACTACAAAGATACCCGCACCAGTCGTCGCACATTCCTCTCGTTCCGCTGTTCGGATTAGTTCGCGGGTCAACGTACAAATCTTCGTGCGTTTGCGTATAGGTATACGAATTTTCGCCCGGAGCAAGATGCAAACGCTGAACGGGATTAGTCGGCAGCGAGTAGCCCGGAGCGGGAAAGACCTCTGTCAGCGAGTACCAGCCGGGGAGTACATACGGAAGGACAATCAAACCGCATTTCGTTTTGTACGTCCCTAGCGAAGTGACGCCGCCTGTCGGAGCTTCATAATCGACGCGATATGTCGCATTGTCGATACCTCGTCCGCTCATACCGTCACGCTTAATGAATATGAGCGTTGGTTTCAAGATGTTTTCAAAAAATAACTCTGTCGGCTCGTACCATTTGAGTTTTACGTCCTTGACATTGTTAGTGTCAAGCAGATATTCATTCGGTGGTACAAGCTCTGTCACCCGGTAAATTTCTTCCGTCAAAAGATACCCTGTTGCCGGCGATAATTCGATTTTACCGCTTGAATCTGTCAGAAATTCGCCGATTGTTTCACCCTCTAAGCGTTGCACTTTGAATTTAACGTCTTTGATAGGCAATCCTGTTATAGCGTCACGTTTTAGGATTGTCAGAACGGGGCGGGGACGATTGAAAAATACGAGTTGCTTGTTGTCGCCGCCGTTCAGCAAAATCTCCTTGCGTGTGCTGTCCTTAAAGTACCCGTAAGGCTCGTCAATCTCCTGTATTGAGTAGATGCCCTCATCTAAACCCGTCCACGTATACGTTCCGTCATCGCCTGTAATTTGCGTTTCGCTCCACGTTTCGCCCTCTGTTTTCCATAGCTTGAAACTCGCGCCCGCAAGCGGTAAATTCGTCAGTTCGTCATACTTAAAGATTGTAAGCGTGGGCTTTTTGTGGTCGGGCATAAGAACGGTCGTGTTCTCTCCGGCTTTGAGAATCACCGTCTGCGTAGGCGCGTCAAGAATATAGCCCTCCGGCGCGGTGACTTCGCTTATCTCATACGTTCCGGGGAGTAAATCCTCCATAAACACCGAGCCGCTCTCATCGGTCGTGACTTCTGTAAAATCAAAGCCGCCGACTATCGCCACGCGGAGTGTCGCGATACCGACAGGTACGCCGGTATCTGCGTCCACTTTGGTAATCAGCAGACCGGGCTTGCGTAGATTTTCGAATACCACAGTGCTTGTTTTACCCCATTCAAGCCGAATGTCCGTGTGGTTATTTTCGTCAAGAACGTAACCAACTGGGGGAATAATTTCCGTGACATTGTACACAGCTTCGTCTAGGTTCGGAATAGTGATTGTGCCGTCCGCGCCTGTGACATATTCGCTCACGGTATTGCTTTCGGTTTTTTGCACCTTGAATTTTGCGCCCGCTAGGGGTTGTTTTGTACCCTCATCAAGTTTGACGATTGTCAGCGCGGGCTTGGCTCTGTTTGTGAACATCACGTTTACAACGCTGTCGCCAATCAACTGCACCAATTTGGGGTGGTTTGCGATAATATAGCCGTCCGGCGCGGCGGTTTCAGTGATTTCGTAGACGCCTTCGGGAAGATTATCAAGGTGAATTTGCCCGTTCGCGCCTGTCGCTCCCTCATAGAAATAGCCGTTACCGTCAAGACTTTCAACTCTGAAATGCGCGTTTGCAAGCGGTTTGCCCGTTGCTTCATCTGTTTTGGTAATCGTTAAACCGGGCTTTTTGTGGTCGGTGAACACAAGCGTTTGCACCTTGCCCCATTCGAGCTTTATATCTTTGTGTTGCGGGTCGAGTAAGTAACCGTTTGGCGCGGCGATTTCCTCAACCGAATAAATCACATCATCGAGGTTTTCAATCGTAACCGTTCCGTCCGCGCCTGTTGTGTATTCGCCAACCGTGCCGCCCTCTGTTTCGTTCACGCGGAATTTCGCGCCCGCGAGAGGTTGCATAGTCTGCGCGTCACGCTTTTCGATTTTCAGCGTAGGTTTGCGGCGGTTATCGAATTTCAACTGCGCCGAGCCGCCCGCTTCAAGATAGACGCTCTTTTTCTCCGTAGTCATCAAATAGCCGTGCGGCGCGGCAAGTTCAGTCACTTCATACCAACCCTCGGAAAGAGAAGATTGGTTTATAATGCCGCTTGCGTCGGTCACGCCCTCGTAGATGATATTGCCGTTATGCTTAATTGAAAACTCCGCGCCCGCAAGAGGAAGCCCCGTGTCCTCATCGACTTTTAGGACTGTCAAGCCCGGCAACTTCTTGTTGCCGAATACTATTTTGACCGTGTAGCCGCCCTCGCGTGGTACGTCAAACGACTGTATGCGTTCGCTCACATTATCGGTAAGCGCGTAACCTGCGGGGGGAGTGATTTCCTCAATTGTATAACTTCCGGCTTCTAGCGCACCGACAGGGATAGAGCCGTCCGAGCCGCTGACGAACGTGCCTACAATCGCTGTTTTGTGGATTTCAAGCCACGTCCATACATCGTCGCCGTTGTCGAAAATCTCGTGTACTACCTCATCAATGTCGTCGCCGTTCGTAATATGCTCCATTACATCGTTGTATTCGCCTAAATCGTTATCGTTGGGGTCAATAAGGCGGCTTTCCCAATGCGATAGCTGTACCACGCGGAACATCGCGCCCGGTAAACCTAATTCCGTGCCGTATTCCACCTTTTGAAAATCTACGTCAGCAGCCGGAGGGCTTGACGGAGGTGGCGGCGGTATTTTCTTATTTGTGAAAGTAACACTTACAGTTGCGCCGCCTACTGTCAAATTTACTGTTTGCGGCGCGCTGTTTAATTCATAACCGCTTGGCGCGGTTATCTCGCTTACTGTGTATTCACCGAAATCAAGGTCGCCTGTCGTTACTTCACCGCTTGAATTTGTAGTAAAGCTACCGACAGCCGAACCGCCTTTTTTTACCGAAAATGTTGCGCCCGAAAGTGAAGCGTTAGTACCCTCGTCTTTCTTGATGATTTTGATTTTACCCTTTTCCGGTGGCGGGGGCGGCGGGTCGGACGGCGGCGGGGTTTCCGGCGCAATCGAATAGATGTGCATACCGAGCGAGTCTATTATCGTCTGAAACGGTTGATTGATACTCGTTGAACCGGTCCATTTATCCCAGCCTAACTCGTCACGTTCAAGGAAAAACGCGTTAGCGAGTGTATTGTTAATCAGCGGCCAGCCTGTCTGATTACCGTGCGGTTTGAACATCGCGGCTTCCGTTGGCGTAAACGCGTACTTAGTCGTGCCGATAAGCGCGTACATAACAGGTTCCGCGAGGATTTTGTATTTGCCGCTGACGAGTTCTGCATAGCTTGATATACCGCACCAGTTGGCAATACTCGTAAGCATCGCCTCATTATTGATATAATCCTTAATAGTCTGCGCGGAAGCCTGACCGCTTCCCATTAGCGCGGGCATACCGTTAACAGTCTGAAAAGTATAGCCGTTGTTTGTACTTGCTATAGCTTCGCCGTCGCGGTACGCCATTTTGCTCACCTTTCCGAAATGCGTGACTTTATTGCCGTAAGAGAGCGCGGTTGAACCGTCAGCCGCCATTGTGCGTGTGAAAAAGCCGCTCGAAGTGGTGATGTTTGTGATGTCAACGGACACCGTACCCGCTGCGACTTTGCCCCACTGTTCGCCGCCTATCATACGCGAGGGGTCGGACACGTCTATAATGGTTATCCGCATACCTTGCCACGGATTGTCCCATAATTCGCTCATACTGCCTGTTCCTCCGGGTCCCGTGCCGCCCGTGTCGCCGTTCTCGTCAAGCGGGTCTGCATATACGCTTATTGCGAAAATGCTTACCAGCAGAGAAACAATTAATATAAGGCTTATTATTCGCTTCATTTTTAATCCTCCAGTTTATTGAATTTACATAGAAAGCAAAAAAAGCGGAGAGGTCTGGTTGACCTCTCCGCTTAATATAGTGTTTTTTCGTTTATTGGAATTTCCCTTTTACGTCCTTTAAGGGGTCGCTTAACCAGTCATACGCGTCACCGGATATTACGTTTGGCTCGCTCTCGTCCGCGAGAAGAATTTTGTAACCCA
>JAISKY010000233.1 GCA_031260745.1 Oscillospiraceae bacterium | reverse complement strand
TCATTGTTCTATATTATTTGTTCGTTGTTAACTGTGCGCTTTCAGCCACTCCGCGCCGTATTTGCTCATTTCTTCCTCGCAGACTTCGGTTGCGTGGTCGTGCAGACACGTGATACTTCCGATACAGGGCAGGAAATGTCCGCCGGGAGCGTAAGTATCAATGCAACGGTGAATTTCGGCGCGAATCTCGTCGTCCGTAATGTCGTCGCGGTCAACAATTGTTTGGTCGATACCGCCCATTAGGAGCATATTCAACCCGCGCTTGTCCATTTCTTTCTGGAGCTTAACAATATCGTTGGTCGGCAACGCGCCCTGCCACATCTCAACGCCGATTTCCGCGAAGTCAAGCGCGAACGGCTCAATATAACAGTCGCAGTGATGCTGAACCAATATACCTCTGCTATGGACATAGTCGTACATACGTTTATAGTGCGGCAACAGCAACTCGCGGAATTTATCCACCGAGAAGAACAATCCGGTCAGACTGCCCAAGTCGTCGTGGCAGTGCATAATATCCAAGTCAATGTTGTCAATAATCTGCTTGAATACCTCGATTTTCCAATCGGTATAAGCCTCGAAGAACTCATTGACCGCTTCCGGCTCCTCGTACATATCGACGAGCACGTCCTCGAATGTTTCTAAGCTGTGCAGACGCTCAAACGGACCGCGGAAACTCGGAACCATAACAAGCTCGCCCTTAGCGTGAGCTTCGGCGGTATGTTTCTGAGCGGCAGACCAGTCAAGGTCTTTCGGAATTTCCGGGAACTTGACGTAATCGCGCCATTTGGTGATGTCCTTGATAACCTTGTTATCGTCGTCTACCATCGGGATAATGCCGGGGTCAACGCCGATAATGTAACGATGCACGACGCCCCAGTTGTCAAGGTAGCGTTCGCCGGAAAACTGAAGAATGTCCCAATTTGAAATCGGGTCAATAATAGCGTGGAACAGTCTTTCGGCTCCGCCGGCTCCGAACACCGCCGCGCCGTCAGGATACGCCGAGAACGACGCGCCCAGCCACTTTTGGGGTTTTTCATTGCGCATCACGCTCAAAAACAGTTCTTTTTTTGTCATAAATTATATCCTCCTGAATCAATAATGTACATACTGCACATAGTATAACACAAGCGTCTATCAATTGTCAAGTATTTTTGCCTAATCAAAATAAAAAATCGCAGTTGCTGATAATTACAGTTGAAATAGCGAGAAAACTGCCGCGCTGACATAGCGCGGCAGGATTTGTGTTTCGCAAATCGCGATTATTTTCCGAATGATTTAATGAAGCAGCCTGTTTTAGCTTTAAGCGCTTTAATCACTTCGGCGTCTTTAGCGCGTTCCGGGCTGTTAGTATGCAGAGCATCATAGTCGTGTAGGAAGTCATACCAACAAGTCAGTCCGGCGAGGTCATACATCGCGGCGTTGCTTTCCGCGACGATACTGTGCGGAGCAAGTTTCGGAATCTTCACAAGGCAGTCGGGATACGCCGTAAATTCCTCGTCGTACACCTTAAATTTCACGTTACCCTCGGTTACGTAGAATAATTCGGGGTTAGTCGGGAAGTCAAGCCACTCGGCGTGGAAACCTTTTTCCATCTCCGCGCGCCAAATCTCGCGAACTCCGTTGGTTTCCCAGCGACCGACCATCATTTTCAGCGTAACGCCGTCAAATTTGAATTGTTTCAGCGGTCTGGAGGGATTGCGGACGGCGCTGATTTGCTCCGGCTCAACTTTTTCGCAATTGGCGCGTTCAAGGATAAACATATCCATCTCGCCCATATTTACGCCT
The DNA here is from genome assembly GCA_031260745.1 of Oscillospiraceae bacterium. Lineage (GTDB taxonomy): Bacteria > Bacillota > Clostridia > Oscillospirales > Oscillospiraceae > JAISJH01. The sequence continues at coordinate 5,250 of JAISKY010000233.1, read as the reverse complement.
TTTTCCGCCATCTTCGCGGCGTCCTCCGGACAGCGTCTTTTGAGTTCGTACGTTTCGGCAAAGTTGTCGATTACGCTCCAGTCCTGGAAAATTCCCCTATAGCGAGTATCCTCGTGGAATACCATTCCGTGGGTAATATAGGGTTGAATGTGAATAATGTCACCTTTTTTTAGTTCGCAATATTGTCCAAGGCTGTAGAATTCCATTGAACCGCTGTCTACGAAAAAGGTTTCAAAACCGTGGTGATGTTCGTGCTCAAACGCGCCCATATCCGGAGCGTAGTGCATAACCGCGTCGGTGAACGCGAACAGTCTGTGTTCGCCCTCCGGCATAAGTATTACGCGGTTTTCCTCAACGATATGTCCCGCGGGGGTCGGCGGCGAGGTTGACTCGTAAAGCCAGTTAGCTTTGTCGTTCAGGTCGATTAGTATTCGCTTTTCCATTGTAATGCCTCCTTAGAATTTTGTTTTTTAGCGTTTTTAGATAACAAAAACGCTTTCTGCTTAGTGTTATTGTAGCATAACGCCAACGAATTGTCAAGGGTTATCGGGTATCAGAAATTGGGCGATTATATTTGACCGTTTCGGCTAAAACGGTTATACCCGTCAAAATCGTAAAATTGTTCGATAACAGACACAAAATAGGTTTTTATCTGTTACACCGAGTTTTTCGGCGCATAAAATACATTGGAATCTGTAAAAAGCGTACGCCGCAATACAGCTTCCGGACATAGATTTTATATGTTTAGGAGGAATAACAATGAACAACAAAAATTGCCGCTTTAACTGTAACTGTAATAGTTGCGAGTCGGATACCAATCATAAATGTGACTGTAACGAAGTTTACGCGTGCAATAATCCGGGTAATAATCCGTGCCAAACCAACTGTCAGTATGGCTGCGCGGGACCTAAGGGCGACACCGGCGCTACCGGACCGATAGGTCCGCAGGGCGCGGAAGGCCCGATGGGACCAAGAGGTCCCAAGGGCAATCAGGGCGAACAAGGTATGCAAGGCCGTCCCGGTAATACCGGAGCGATAGGACCGCGAGGCCCCGCCGGTCCGGTAGGTCCTAAAGGTTCTCAAGGCTGTCCCGGTGAGATTGGGCCTACGGGCGATACGGGCTGCCCCGGTCCGCAAGGCGTTAAGGGAAATCCGGGTCCGCAAGGTCCGGTAGGTCCTCGCGGAGTAGCGGGTCCGCGGGGCGACCAAGGACCTCAAGGTCCCAAAGGCGACCCCGGTCCCGACGGTCCGATAGGTCCCGCAGGACCGCAGGGTATTCAGGGCGAAGCCGGGCCGGAAGGCGACGTCGGACCGTGCGGACCTCAGGGACCGTGCGGACCCAGAGGTTGTCCCGGCGAAACCGGTCCGCAAGGCCCTCAAGGCGACCTCGGCGGCGAGGGCAGACCCGGTCCGCAAGGCGAGCAGGGTTTGAGAGGTGAAAAGGGCGACAAAGGCGACAAGGGCGATAAAGGCGATAAAGGCAACGACGGCGCAGCCGGTACCGGTACCAAAGGCGATAAGGGCGACAAGGGTGATAAAGGCGATAAGGGCGATGAAGGCGCAGCCGGCGCTAACGGAACTAACGGAAAAGACGGTGTAGATGGGAAAGACGGGGCAGACGGAAAAGACGGCGCGGATGGAGCAGATGGTAAAGACGGCGCAGACGGCGCGGATGGTAAAGACGGCGCAGACGGCGAAGACGGAAAAGACGGCGAAAAGGGTGAAGATGGAAAAGACGGAGCCGATTACTCTCCCAATTACGTACGAATGTCGCACTCCGGAATAACCATTGACCATAGCGGAGAAGATTACACATATCCTTACGCTGTCAAATCAGTTATGGGTTCGGCTCTTGATTTTGATACGACAACCACATCGCAAACGTATGGTATGTTTCAGGTTAGTGAACCGGGTGTATATGAACTTACATTCTCTATGGTGGCAATGCTCCCTCCCGCGACTATAGTAGATGAAAATGTTATATTCGTAGCAGAATTGTATGATGTGAGAGAAGACGCGTCGCTGATGAGCTGTGAAGTAGTCCGATTTGGTCACGCGAGTAACCAGTCCAAGGTTGACGTACCGATATGTACTCACTCTATCGTTCAGATAACGAAGTCTACAGAGATAGCGCTAAAATATACCGTACCGCCATACGGTCTGTTTGCGTTCGCTGTAACTACTCACAGTTTATACGTCACAATCAAGAAAATAGGCAATCTCGTTACTCCCGGCCCCACCTCCGGCGAAGTAGACGAATCTTGCTGTGACTGTGATTCTTGCTGCAAATAAAAAGCAAATACCGGACGCGTTGAATGGCGCGTCCGGTATTTGTATTCTCTCATAATAGCCGTGTCGGCTAAGACAATTGAGCGGCGCAATCCGCGAGCCCTTATGGCTCTTGGATTTTGTCCGTATCGAAAGACGAATCGCGTCACGTTTCTAAATTGCCTTTGCTATAACAGCAGTACATAGATAATCCCGTAGACTACGGACGCGGTTAGTCCGAACACGATTACCGGACCTCCGACGACGAACATCTTAGCGGCTGTTCCGGCGGTGAAACCCTCGCTTTTGAATTCCAGCGCGGGCGAGGCGATTGAGTTCGCGAACCCCGTTATAGGCACCAGAGTTCCGGCTTTTCCAAACCTCGCCATCTCGTCATACAGCCCGAACGCGGTCAGCAAAACTCCCAGCAAAATCATTGATACGCTTGTAGCCGCCGCCGCGGCTTCGGTTTCCGGTATACGAGCCGACCAAAACTCCAGAACCGCCTGCCCGACCGTACATATTACTCCGCCGCCTAAAAACGCTTTCAGCATATTAGGAATAAGCTGCGACTTAGGTGAAATTTGCTTTACGTATTCGTTGTATTCCTCGGTTGTAATTTTTGACATATATTAGCGTTCTCCTTACGAGTATAGTTTTTACGCGAAATTTGTAGATTATACGTATATAAGTTTCGGTAGTACGTTAAGGGTATTTCTCCGGAAATTCGCCAAGCTCGAAATTTGTGTAGGTATCCGGAACCGTGCCGAGCAGTATCGTTTCCGCGACCACGATTTGGGAGGTTACGCCGGTTTCGACCGCTTTGCCCGGTATCAAAACTTTTATGTCAATCGTCACGTCAAGTATTATCTCGTGCCGGGTCTGATTTATTCCCGCCGAGCTGAACTTGCTTGAAAAACCCGTGGAGGCGGCGTTTACAAGCACTATTTTTACCGAAATGTCCGGTCCCATACCCGACGTAAAGTGCGAGCCGAACAAGTTCCCCAACGGAACGCGTACTTTCGCCGCGCCCTTATTAGCTAAGTTCTCCATAATCTCGCCGGAGATTTCCGATTTCAGCGCGTTAATCCTCGTCATATTGGTCATCAAAGCGGCGACTTTGCCGCTTTCATCGCGCTCCAGCGAAATAATGTCGCTGTAATTCAAATCGCCTTTAGCCATACGATTCGCAACCGCGCTGTTAATCGTTTGAGAAACAGTATTCCTGGCCGACGCTACGGACATTTCCCTGACAATCTCAGCCATACGGCTATACAGCGGTATGACGCAAATAAGTATCAGGAGTAGGACAAGTAGTAAGATATTTATCTGCGGAAACCTATGCCTCCGCATAAATCGCTTCATTTTATTCATAATACTGCACTTTATTCCGCAAGCGCGATAAATATATCTGTTTGCCGAGTAAAACTTTAACTATTTTTAATTATTTGAAATTTTTTGTAACTCACGGGTAAATTCTCCGCCATATTTTACGATAATACAGTATGTAAGTTTCTGTTTAACGTCACTATACAAACAAGGGGATACTGGTTTACATAATTATGGACAATTCCGTTCACGAAGAAGAAATTCAAAGCGTATGTCTAAACTGCGGCGCTCCCGTTGAGGAAGACGTTCCGTTTTGTGAGCGTTGCCGCGGAAAAATTAAGCGTTCCAATAATATTAGGGTATACGAAGAAGATACCGAGGTTTCCGAAATCACAATCGTAGAACCCGGTCGCGGTTCGCCGCTGATTATCAGGCGATTGCCGTTTATTATGGCAAGCCTTGTTTTAGTCGCTATTTTGGGACTTGTAACTTCTAAGGCGTTTTCTCCGCTCCTGACCTATAACAAAGCCGCGGAGATGTTCAACGAACGCGATTACGCCGCCGCCGCGGAAACATTTCTTTCGCTCGGTAATTACAAGGATTCCCAAACCCGCGTAATCGCCGCAATCGACAAAATATCCGAATCCGGAAATTACCGCGGCGCTTACGATTTGTTCGGCTTAGTCCCCGGAACTGATACCAAACGCTCCGAAGTGATTGACCTTTGGGTAGATTCGCTCGTAACGGAAGCGGAGTACGCTGAAGCCTACGAACTGGTGGACGAGCTTGCTCCGTCCGATGCGGCTCAACGTCAAAAGTCCGTCGTAGTCACCGCCGTCGATACGCTGTCGGAATCGGGCAATTTCCAAATGGCATACGATTTGCTTGATAAACTGCAAATCGCGGACAGTAAATTGAGACGCTCGCGACTCGCCGATACTTGGATTGATTCGCTGATGCAAAACGCCGATTACCAAGGCGCTTACGATTTGATAGGTGAGCTTGAAATAGTCAATATGGTTTCCAGACAAAAAGCGGTAATCGCCGAAAGCGCCGCCGCTCAATGCGTGGCTATTTATTATCCGTTACTTAACGACCCGAAAGCCTTCGACCTGCTTGACGTTTGGTTCAGTACGAACGGCAGCGCCGACGGTTATGGCTGGATTGACAGCGTTGTTTTACGAGTTTCCGACAAAAGTGAGAACGGCGAGCGTACGTCGCACTACTGCATATTCACGATGAACGAGGATAAAACCGAGTTTAAGTTCGTGTGGTCGGTAAGCGACTCGTTTACGGAGGAAACCGGACAGGAGACCGAGGAAACCGCTGAAGCCGAGGAATACGACGCGCTTCAAACTCTGCTGAAAGACGCCGCGAGATTCAACGTGATTTCGATTATGGACATCTCGCCCGCTCCGCCGGAGAATAAAATGGTCAACGTCAGCCGTATTCAGCTAATCGCAAACAACGGACTGCTAACGAACGTCACGAGAGTAGAGCCGTAAATATAAATACAGCTGATTCAGCTGAGAAATAAAGAGTGTCAAAATCCGCGAGCCCTTATGGCTCTTGGATTTTGTGCTTATTGTTACGCGAATCGTTTTATATTTCTTAACTAAAACTGCTATACTAACAAAGGCAGTCAATCCGTTT
>JAISKY010000023.1 GCA_031260745.1 Oscillospiraceae bacterium | reverse complement strand
AGCGGCTGCGGCCGCCGGTTTGCCGGCGTCTTTCTTTTTCTTTTTAGCGTCGCGTTTTTTTGTTTCGCCGACATCGCCGTTATCGGGCAATACGGCAGTTTTAGTGTTGTCCATATGTTTCTCCTAAGAATACTGATTTGCTTATTATTATTCGCGCTGAGAGCTTCCGGCAATATAGTCCTCAATCGCGGCGCGTTCGCTTTTATCGTTCTCCGCGCGCCACTCCGCATATTGCTCCGAGCGAAGTTTATCGTAGGCTTTAAGCTCTTTCATTGTCTGAACCAGCCGGTCGCGGCATTCTTCCACGTATTGTTCGGCTTCCGCGATTTTCGGAAGTAACTCGGTTCGCTCGTCGCGAATCCGCTCAAGCCATCTTGCGTGTTCTTCAAAGGCTTGAATTGTTTTCGCTCCGCTGTAACCGTTCATAAGCTCGTTTTCAAGCCGCGCAAGCTCTTTCATCAGCCTGTCTAACGCCGCTACGGCTTCGGCAAGCTCCGCCTTTTGCGAGCGTTCCACGGTTTTCTTGTATTCATAAACCCGCTGAAGGCGAAACACAAATCTTTTCATTGTTATTCGTTCCTGGGCGCGGTTCCGCGGCGCGGAGCCAACATCGCCCTGAGTTTTTCCTGCGTATCTTCAAACGTCGCGCTTTCCGACGACGCTTGCCGCAAAAAAGTCTGTATCACGGGGTGAAGTTTGATGGAGTTGTCAATCTCCGGATTAGCCCCCGATTTATACGCTCCGATGTTAATCAAATCTTCGGCTTCGTTATAGACCGCCATCATATTTTTCACCGTTCCGGCAAGTCCGTAATGCTCTTTGGTAACGATTTCCGGCATTACGCGGCTAACGCTGGCAAGTATGTCAATCGGAGGATAATGGTTGGAGTTCGCGAGCTTCCTAGACAAAACGATGTGCCCGTCGAGTATTCCTCTGGCGGTGTCCGCGATAGGTTCGTCCATATCGTCGCCGTCAACAAGTACGGTATACAGTCCGGTTATGCTGCCCTTATCGGAGTTGCCCGAACGTTCCAGCAGCTTAGGCATTATCGTATAAACGCTCGGCGGATAGCCCCGGCTTACCGGAGGTTCGCCGGTCGCCATTCCTATCTCGCGCTGAGCGTGGCTGAACCGCGTCAGACTGTCCATCATCAGCAGGACTTTTAATCCTCTGTCACGGAAATATTCGGCTATCGCGGTACCGACAAGCGCGGCTTTCAGGCGAAGCAGCGCGGGTTGGTCGCTTGTCGCGATTACCACTACGGAACGCTTCAACCCTTCCTCGCCCAGACTGTCCTCAATGAAGTCGCGGACCTCGCGCCCGCGCTCTCCGACCAGCGCTATCACGCTTACGTCAGATTCCGCGTAACGCGCCATCATTCCCAGCAGCGTACTCTTGCCGACTCCCGAACCCGCGAATATTCCGAGCCGCTGACCGACGCCGACCGTAAGCAGCGAGTCAATCGAGCGCACTCCGAGCGGAAGTACGTCGTGGATTCGGTTACGCGCCATCGGGTGCGGCGGTGACGCCTCAACGGGATAAAACACTTCCGGGATTATAGGCGGCAAATCGTCGAAGGGTTCACCCAACGCATTGATTACCCTGCCTAACAAATTCATACCTACGCCGACTTTAAGAGAACCTCCCGTAAATCGGACGACGCTTCCAAAACCGACGCCCTCAAGACTTCCGTATGGCATCAGCAGAATTTTCTCGCCGCGAAACCCGACGACCTCCGCGCGGATAACCGTACCGAGGTTACTTATTATTTCGCATAAGTCACCGACCTTAGCCGGCGGACCGCTGACTTCAACGCTTAATCCGACGACCTCGGTTACCCGGCCGCAAAGTTCAAGCGTCTGCACGGAGTTAACCGCCTCACGGTACTTTAGTAAATTCATTGCGTATTTTCCTCAGTTGAGTTTCAAAGCTCGCATCTATCGTCTGTCCTTCATAATCGAAAATCGTGTCAACCGGAGTAAACGCCGATTCGTCCGCGCCAAGTTCTTTTAACGCCTGTTTAATAAGAGCTTCCTGCCCGCGTTCAAAATCCGTACCGAATATCTTCTTTACTATATCAAAACAAAAAGTCACGATTTCGTCTTCCTGGTTCGCCAACACCTGGATTTTAGCTTCGCCTATCTCCTGCAAAGCCCTGTTCACTAAATTCGTATCGCCGTTACGCAGTTCCTGAAGCTCAAGCTCCGCTGCGGCTCTGCCTTCGTTATAACCTAATTCGCGTGCTTCGGATTTGATTTGCTCCGCTTCGTTTTCAGCGTCGGCCATTACCGCGTCCGCTTTAAGCTGAGCCGCGTCGGCAATTTGCTCATATTCCGCTTGTCTTTCCTTTATTTCGGTATCCAGACTTTCAAGTTTCAGTTCCATCGCTTCAACAATCGCCTCATAGTCCGGACTGCGATTATCGTCGTTGTCGTCAGATATAAACTTAGACAATACCTCCGGCGGTTCGGCGATGCTCGGCGGAGCGTCGGTTATATTTACCGATTCG
>JAISKY010000128.1 GCA_031260745.1 Oscillospiraceae bacterium | reverse complement strand
TTAAGTCGCCGCGGCAAACCAAGGCTTTAAGGCGTTTAGAACCCATAACCGCGCCTGTGCCGCCGCGTCCCGCCGCTCGGTGAGTATCGTTCATAATCGCCGCCATATTCGACAGCCGTTCACCAGCGGGCCCGATTAGCGCGATACCGACTTTCGGGTCGTTCAGTTCCTCTCGGATAGCATTTTCGGTTTCGATTGTCGTTTTGCCCCACAGGTGACTCGCGTCGCGGAACGAAACCTCGCCGTTGTCGATAAACAAATACACCGGAGTTTCCGAAATGCCCTTGAAAAATACCGCGTCGTAGCCCGATTTCCGCAGTATCGGTCCGAAATTACCTCCGGAGTTCGCGTCGTTCCAACCGCCCGTAACAGGCGACTTCGACACGACGGTATACCTACCGCCCATAAGCGGCCCCGTGCCGTTAGTAGGTCCGCTGATTATCCCCAGCATACTCTCCGGCGCGAGCGCGTCAGTATTCGGCGGCATTTCCTCGTAGAGAATCCGCGCTCCGAGCGACGGACCTCCGACAAAGTTCTTCGCTAATTCCTCCGTCAGTTCGCGAACCTCATATGTCTTGTCAGTTAGATTTACGAACAGCATTTTACCCGCGTAACCATTCATTTTGCGTACCTCCGTTTTTTGATATTTTTGCTTTTTTAATACTGAATCAAGTATTTCGTTGATTGAGCGGCGCGGAATCGCCGCAGGAATCTCAAGATTAGAACACTGAACCGTCATTTCGCTTCCGTCCACCGCAACCGAATACCAGTAAGCGGTTTTACCGTCCAGCATATATTGAAAATGTCGTTCCCTATTCTGCGGCAGCGCCGCTCCGTTTTTTTGAGCGACAGAACGAATTACGTCGCCGACTGTTACGGCGTAGCGAACGTCGTATATTCCGTCTTGTAAACCCTCGACGGTCTCGCCGGTGAATGTTATTTTAACAAGCAAAATTTTACCCTCGCTTATTTTGTTATTTGTTTTAGCTCCGTAATCAGCGCGTCAATCTCCGAAGTAGTGTTATATTTGGAGAAACTGACCCGAAACGCGCTCCATACCAACGCGTCGCCTATGCCATAAGCCTCCAAAGCGTGAGGACTTCGCCGTTTGCCCGACGTGGATTTACACGCGGCTTTGTTCGAGAGATAAATCCCTTTGTCGCTTAGAACCTGAACAATCTCGTCGCTGTTAAAACCCGGCAGAGAGAAATTTACGATATGCGGCGCACCGTTTTTATCGGAGTTCAGAACTGCTTCGGGAACTCGCTCGGTCAGAGCGCCAATGAAATAATCGCGCAGGCGTTCCAAGTACGATATATTCTCTTGCAAGTTCGCGAACGTAACCTTAGCCGCAGCTCCGAACGCGGCTATTAGCGGCGTACTTTCCGTGCCGGAGCGCAATCCGTTTTCCTGATACCCTCCGAACTGCAAAGCGTGTAGATTAGTATCGCGTTTCACATACAACGCTCCGCACCCTTTTATGCCGTGAATCTTATGCGCGCTGACGCTTATCAAATCCGCGCCTAGCTCTTGAGCGTTAAACGGAACTTTCCCGAAACCCTGTACCGCATCGCAATGAAGTAACGCCGTCGAGCCTTTAGCGTCCAAAATATCCCTGATTTTGCGGAGCGGAAAAACGCTCCCGACCTCGTTGTTGACCATCATCACGCTGACGAGAACAGTCTGCTCGTCAACGGCGTTCACGAGAAACTCCAAATCCAACTCCCCGCCGCGAATAGGCGCGTACTCGACCTGCCAGCCTTGACGTTTCCAGTTGCGAATCGTCTTAGTAACGGACGCGTGTTCGACGGTAGTCGTGACAATCTTTCTGCCCGCGTCCGCTCGAGCCGAGCAAGTTCCGAAAATCGCGAGATTGTTAGCCTCCGTACCGCCCGACGTGAATATGATTTCGTCCGCGTCCGCTCCCATAGCGTTCGCGATTATCGCGCGAGCCGACTCAAGCTCGGCTTTAGCGTCCGCTCCGAGCTTATGCGGCGACGACGGATTGCCGTAGCTGTATTTTATCAGCCGCGTCGCCGCGTCCGCGGCTTCGTCGCAAGGCTTCGTAGTCGCGGCGTTGTCAAAATATATCTCTGTCATACGGTCACATCCCAAATTCGGATTACACATTATTTCGTATCATTTTGCGCTTGCTTTTCGAGTTGTTGTGTGATATAATACGAAACAGCACGAACTTCAAGCCATTATTAGTAACTATGCGCTATTATATATTATTTGACGCGCAAAGTCAAGCGTTTTTTGGGAGGAATGTCAATGAACGAGCGAAACGCGCTAACTACGCAGGACGTAGCCATCAAAAGTTCTTGACATATTGTATCAATAGTTGTATAATTTAATCACATTATTTTGAAACTAGGAGTTACCACTATGAGAATCGCTATATTAAGCTGCCAAAATGTAAAAGACGACTGCAACTGTATGAGCGCGGGTTGTATGCAGGCGTTCAACAGCCGCTCCGCGGGGTTCGACCGCTACGAGGGCGAGGACGTCACGCTTGTCGGGTACAACTCCTGCGCGGGGTGCCCCACGCTTTTCGGCTACGAGAAGATACTTAAACGGGTTAAGCCGCTCGTCGAGTTTACGAAAGCCGAGAAAATACACTTTTCAAGCTGTATGGTGAAAATGTGTCCGTTCTCGCAGAAGTACAAACAGGTAATCGAGGAAGCCTATCCTCACGTTGAGGTTGTTTTAGGCACGGACGCGAAGCCGGGTCAGCCGCTTGACGCTATGACCGATATTTTCCACAGACTTCTGACCGATACCTCCGGCGACATTACGGACGAATTCAACAAGCTCGCGGAGAAAGCGAAAGCGGCGCAAGCTCAGTAAACGTTGCTGTCAGCGTCAGAATTTAGCCACAAAAAGTTACATTATGTCCCGCAAACCTCGCAATTTCAGAATTTATGGGGTTGTATTTGTCTCTAAAAATTCCATAACAGTAGATAAACTTACTCGCAGGGAGAAAGCGGCAATGGAATATCAAGATGTTTATAACGCAAACCGCGAGCCGACCGGGCGTGTCGCGTTGCGCGGAGTGCCACGCAAGCCCGACGAGTATGTTTTGGTGGCGCACATATTGGTTCGCAACGGCGAGGGACGGTTTTTCACAACGAAACGCCCGCCAACCATTGATTATCTACCGGACTTATGGGAATATCCCGGCGGTGGAGTTCGCTCCGGCGAAACGACGCTTGACGCGGCTTTGCGGGAGTTTCAAGAGGAAACAGGCTTCACGCTACGGCGCGAGGACGCTCGGCTTGCGTTAACGCAACGCTTTGAAAACCCCGATTATGGCGGAGCGTTTATGGACGATTGGCTTTTCGAGCGCGACCTCGACATCGCGGATTTTATTCCCTGCGAGGGCGAAACGGTTGCGGCGCGGTGGTCAACTGCGGACGAGATTTACGCTATGCACGAACGCGGCGAATTTGTCCCGTTTTCGGTAACGGGACTGGATAAGGTTTTGAAAAGCTTGGGGGGGGAAAATGAATAATTCTCAAATAAAAACTTATGAAAGTTTAGAGATTGGGTGGAAACTTGCCCTTTCTGAAGCGTGGAAGTCTTTTGTTGGCGGCACTATCCCTATTGGCGCGGTTATTTTGAATGAAAACGACGATGTGGTTTCCGTTGGTCGTAATATGATTTTCGAGGAACATTCAGACTCTCAGCCTCTGTGCGGAAGCAGTATAGCGCACGCCGAAATAAACGCCATTGCTCAAATAAACCGTAGCGAACACCCAGATATTCGAAAATATACTCTTTATTCGACAACAGAACCGTGTATATTGTGCTTCGGAGCTATTGTTATGGGAAATATTCGGAATTTCAAATACGCTGTCCGTGATAACTACGCCGGCTTTACGGGCTATAAAGAACATTCCGATTATGTAAAATCGAAAAACATTAAGGCAATTGGTCCCGATAAAACAATAGAACCGGTGCAAATAGCTTTGCAGACTTACTATGAACTTGAGCATAATCCTCAAACAGCAGAGCGGTTTTGTGAATATATGGCGCAGGACTGCTTCGATGGAGTTGCAATAGGGAAACATCTTTTTGCGGACAAGGTCTTACGAGAAATGGCGGGAACCGACACGGGAATTTCAGAGATTTTTGATTTTATTAACAAGAACAGACTGTAGAAACAAAAGATGAAAACGCATTGGCTGCTTTAGGAAAGGAGTTGTACACATATGAACACTTTCGAGAACTGGTTCACGTTCGACTATGGCGTTGAGCGCGTTATGGGCGAGTTAGCTCGGCGCGGCAATCAGTTTGTTGACGAAGTTTCGGCGTTGAACGTCGAAAGTGAAACTCGCTTTTTTACCTTATCCCAATAGAGATAGCTTGAAATCGCGGGGTGAGGCAGCTTGTACTTTTGCAGATTAAGCGCGGCGGGAATCGCGCACACAATCGGGTCGGCGATTAGCGATTTGTACTCGCCGGATTTGAGCAACTCAATAAGGTGACGTTCGCTTTTCAGGTGAATATCGCCGTCGCGGGAGAGTTCCGCGTCAACCCCGAAGAACGACGCTACGGACGCGCTTACGTCGAGTTTGGAGCGTACTCCGTTAGCGATAATCTGGTCGCCAACTATCAGAGTAGGCGCCGTTACTTCGCCGTTCGGCTCGAACGCAACGTCCGCAATTTGCCACGGAGTACCGAAACGCGCCTCAAGCCACCGAACGGCGGTAAGTCCGGAGTACGATGCAACAATATTAAACTCCGCGTTCGGAGCGTTACGAACGTCCTCAAGCGTATTCCACGCT
>JAISKY010000115.1 GCA_031260745.1 Oscillospiraceae bacterium | reverse complement strand
GCACCTCGGCGCGGCTTGCTTGCTTGAGGACCTGTTTATCTACGGCGGAGTGGGTCACGTATGCGCCGATTACGCGAAACTGTTCGAGATAGGCTTCGGCGGTATTCGTAAGGAGATTGAGGAATACTCCGCAAAACTTGACGATACCTTACCGGACGACCTAAAACGCAAACAATTCTACGACGCGGAGCTAATAATGCTTGACGGCGTTAAGACGTTTATCTCGCGCTACGGCGAACTGGCGGGGGAGATGGCTTTACGCGAACCCGATTCAGTTCGCAAGACCGAGTTGGAGCGCGTTTCGTCCAACTGTCTATGGGTAGCCGAAAACCCGCCCCGCGACTTTTGGGAAGCGATTCAACTTTATCATCTCGCGACAAATATGATTATTATTGAAGCTAACGGGCACAGTGTGACTTACGGGCGATTCGATGTTTTATTTGAGAAATTCTATGACGCTGACCTCGCGAGCGGACGTTTTAGCCGCGAATTTATGCAGGAGCTAATCGAACACTTTTTCCTGAAAATGCACGAGCTTAGAAAATTCCGCGACTCCGGCGCGATATTCTTCAGTTCCGGCACGATTATGGGAGGTACAGCGCTTGACGTAGGCGGCGTTGATAAAGACGGTAACGACATTACCAACGATTTGAGTTATATGGTGCTTGACGCTCACGCTCACACCCGTATTCCCAATCCGTGGATGGGTGTTCGCCTACACGAGAACAGCCCCCGCGAGTTCAAAATAAAAGTTTTCAACGTAATCCGTATCGGAACGGGTGAGCCGAAAATCTTCAACGACGCTCCGATGATTAAGTCGCTTGTAGATTACGGCAGAACCTTAGAGGACGCTCGCGATTACGTAGGAATCGGTTGTGTAGAGCCGAATATTCCCGGTAAGACTTACGGCTGGCACGACAGCGGCTCGGTTAACCTCGCGAAGATTATGACATTGTCGATTAACGGCGGCAAGTGCCTTGATTGTTCTGCGAGTTGCAAACAATACGACAAATGCGTCGGCGCGGGTAAAACCCTCAGCCCGGACACCGGAAGTCTTGACACGTTCACAAGCTTCGACGACGTTTTGGAGTCGTTCGACAAACAGATGAAATACTGGTGTGATATGCTCGTAACGCTGGTAAATAAAAACGACCTCTCGCACCAACGTCTGAAACCGCTTCCGTATCTATCGCTTTTGGTTGAGGGCGCGATTGAAAAAGGCGCGGACGTATCAACCGGCAGCGCGACTTATAACGCAAGCGGTCCTCAGGGCGTGGGAATCGGAACCGCCGCCGACAGCCTTACGGTTATTAAACAGCTTGTATTCGACGAGAAAAAAGTTGCGGGTTCGGAGCTTCTGACCGCGCTTAAAGCTAACTGGGCGGGATACGGTCCGCTGTATGCTCAGGTTAACAGCGACAGCGTTCACCACTATGGCAATGACGACGATTACGCGGACGACATCGCGAAATACGTTATGGCGGAGTATTGCAAACACATCGAACATCGTCCGACGGCTCACGGCGGAGAGTTTATGCCCGGAGTGTTCTCCGTTACCAACAACGTAATGCACGGTTCCGTAACCAGCGCGACTCCCGACGGACGCAAAGCATACGAGCCTGTATCGGATTGCATAGGTCCGGTGCATACACAACTCGGCTCGCACGACCACAGCGGTCCGACCGCGATTGCGAACAGCGTATCGAAACTTGACCACTCCCGAATTGCCAACGGCATTATTCTTAACTGGAAGTTCGCGCCGATGACCGTCGCGGGCATAAGCGGTCGCGACGCTCTGATTTCGCTGATGGACGAGTATTTCAAGCGTAACGGTATGCAAAGCCAGTTCTCGATTGTAGGACGCGACACTATGCTCGCGGCTCAGGGTCAACCCGACCAATACCGCGACCTGGTCGTGAGAATCGCCGGCTACAGCGCGTATTTCGTGGAACTCTCCGACGAGTTGCAGAAAGACCTGATAGGCCGTACTGAATTATCGTTCTAACGATTCGACAGTTTATTCGTACGCATAAATCCTCACTCCGGACGGTATTACCGCCCGGAGTGTTTTTTTTGTTCATACTTGGCGGGGACAACTCATAGGATATACCAATATCACTACGGAGGAAACTAAAAGTATGGAAACAAACTTTGACTTGGGTGTGGAGCTTGCCGGATTGCTATCTTCAAACGCAAACGGCGGCGCCTCGGATTCGGGAGATTTCGCGGCTTTTATCTCCGCGCTTAGGGTGTACTTATCGCCGGAGCAGAATGCCAGGCTTAGTCGGGCGCTGGAACTTGCGGAACTGATAAAATCGGCTAAGCAGATTCTGCCCAGACTTGGAGGTGCGCTTGGAGTACAATAACCACTACATCGGAAGTACGGGCGAGGTTATACGTACTCCCCGCAAACAACAAGGTCCGCCGTCCTCAGATGACGAGGGCGCGGACGCGGTGTACTCCGAACCTCACGCGGAGGCTAAACGCGTTAGCGGCGGCGATTCCGGGTACGGCGATTTGATGCTGCTTGCGGTATTGCTGTTGCTGTGGTTGGAGCGCAAGGACGAGGACGCTCTATTTACGCTGTTGGCTCTGTTGCTGATATAAGTACAGATTTCCCTAAGTCTTGGTTTTCGGCGTATTATTCTTGCCGTAGTAAAACAAATACTGCTGCATAACTCCGGCGAAGCCCGCGAAGCGTTCTTCGGGGAAACGGCCGCCAAATTGCTCCAACTCGACGCGCTTAATCCATACATCGCGAGGGAACGCGTCCTTGCGTCCAAGCCCGAACAGCGCGATACAGTTATAAACTTTCGGCCCTATTCCCTTAACCGAGAGGAAATCCGTGAAGTCGGGAGTAAAACGCTTAGCCAGGTCGTATATGTAATCCTCGCGGTAGCCGAGCTTCAACCCGGCAAGACTGCCCTCGGAGAGGTCGCCGGGTTCGGGGAAACAGCCGAAACGCTCAATTACGCGGTTCAGGCACAGTTTGATTCTGGGAATGTTATTGTTCTGGCTGATTACGAAACTAAGCGCGGTTTCCCACAAGTCCTGACGCAGAATCCGAATACCCTTGGAGTAATTCGCCGCCGCTTCAAGGAACGGCAGACCGGAGCTAACCGCCGCGCTATGGTACGCTTCGTAGTCGGAGTCAATGTCGAAATACGCGTTCCAGATTGCGTCGTAGTCCTCCCGCGAGCAATCCAGCGAAACCTCGCCGCCGTTTTGAGAGATTGTCAAAACGCGGTTGAACGCCGGAATTTCGTATGTATTCTCGCTGACCTTGTTCCAACGGAAACACTGACCGCTGTCAGCGATTTTGTCCAGGTCAAAATAGTCGTTCTTTATAATAATCATTTTTTCTATTTTCCGCTTTGCTATAATAGATTTGTGTTCAGGACATGGCAGCCAGTCATAGTCTGAACCGACTTAT
>JAISKY010000058.1 GCA_031260745.1 Oscillospiraceae bacterium | reverse complement strand
AACATCATAAGCAGCGCGAGAACGAGAGTTGTACATCGTTTCATAGATTACCTCCACATATTGTTGTAAAATTGCTTAATAGTCTTAGAGCAAGTTGGCTATTTTGACTATTTTAATTTTAACATCTTACTAACGGGATTGCAAGAGATAATTGCGCTTCTGTTATTCCGTTTTCAGAGCTTGATTCTTGACCGCAAGTAATAAATTGCGCTTGACAAGCAAGACACAATGCGATATAATGATAATTGTAATGCAATATTTTTGATTTAACGCTCGGAGCCGCTTATGAACTTTAATCATCTTAACGAATTTAACGTACTTGCGGAATGTTCAAGTTTTCGCGAAGCGTCGTCTAAGCTCGGCGTTTCTCCGGCGTTGCTGTCGGCGCATATTTCCGCTTTGGAAAAAAGTCTGGGAGCGGTTTTGCTTAACCGTAACGCGCATAGCTGCTCACTGACTGCCGAGGGCAGACGCTTTCATTCGGACGCTCTGACTATCAGCGAGAATTACGCGCAAATACGCAAGCGAATCGACGCTGTCGGCGACAATTCCAACAGCAGTCTGACGATGGCTATATCCGGCGTCGCTATGCCCGCGCGGTTGGGACCATACCTTGACGAAGTAAACAGGCGGGAGCCGAATATCCGACTCGGGTTGCTTGACGACAGCAGACACGACATTGAAAACTCGCTCAGACGCGGCGAGGTTGATTTGTTCTTTTCTTATTGCTCGGACGACGCCGAATATAACGGTATTGAGAAAGAACTTGTCTACACTACCCGGCTTATCGCTCTTGCGCCAAGCAATCACAGACTTGCCCGGAGAGGTTCGATAACGCTGAAAGAACTTGAGGGCGAAACGATAATTCACTATCCGCTTACCGCCGAACCGGCGATGCGGGACTGCGAAATAGCTCTATTGAAAAAACACAATATCAGTTACTCCGTTTATGACGAACCGACTTCGACGTCTAAATATTTAGTGCTTGTTCCGATAGGCAAAGGCATTGCTTTGTGTCCTTGGGTTATGCGCGACTCAATCCCGCCTAACACGTCCGCGTTGAACATCAGCGACGCCGACGCGTCTGTCTCAATGTATATGTTCTATGTTAAAAGTAGCGCAAACCCGTCGCTCGCGGGCTTTCTAAGCGGGTTCCAAAATTTTGAAACGATGAGGTGATTTATGACTTCAGAAGCGCTGTACGAATTTTTAATGCTTTCCGGAACGCTGAATTATACCAAAGCGGCAAAAAAGCTATTTATGACGCAATCCGCGCTTAGCCGCCACATTGACGCGCTTGAACGCGAGCTTAACACGGAATTGTTTATCCGTTCTACGCATAGCGTCAGACTTACGGAAAGCGGGAACATACTGCTACAACTTGCGCCGGAGCTAATCCGGAAGCTCGATTCTGCGGTAGCGGCGCTCCGCAGTACGAACAATCAAGCTGAGGGCAGCGTTACTATCGCAATATCCGAAAGCTGTAACAGCGGGATAATATTTGACTTTCTCAGGCAGTTCTCTGTAAAGTACCGTCAAATTGACCTGACAATAATGGTAATAAGCGACGAGGAGAAAGCCTCCGAGCATTTGCAATTTGATATACTGCTCTCTCCGTTTGAGCAAAGCGGTTCGCAATTACTGTCGAGCGTTTATAACAGCAAGCTATTGCTCACATTGCCGGTTTACCTCGCGCTTACGAGCGAGCATCGCCTGTTCACGGCTCACCAGATAGGGTTGGGAGAGCTTGCGGGCGAAACGCTGATTATCCCGCACTCAAACGACGTTTTCGGTTCATTCGCGTCTATCCGTCAGCTTGTCGAACGTCAGACGCGAGGCAGAGTGAATATTGTTTCCGCTCCGAATATTCAAACTGCGTTGCTGCGCGTAGCGCTCGGCATAGGAGTCGCGGTCTTGCCGCAGGATATTGCTAACGCCGCAATGCACGGAGTGAAAGTCATCGGAGTAAATGACTGCGGGTTTGAGGTGTTCATATACTGGCGGAAAAGTATGTCCGGATTCGCGGAAAACCTTCTGATGGAAGAACTCGTGGAGTATGTAAAATGATGAATAAATAATCGCTATAATCTTTCCTCTCAAGTTGTTAAACTATTGTCTTTTTCTCTGTACTAAAAATTTCTAGAGTGGGACGTTCAAGGCGGGTCACAGTGAACCCCACCTCGGTTCTCCGCGAGCGTAGACTGCCCTCTTTTGAGTGGCGTATATTTTTGAAATCACAGTACGATGTACAGGCTGGACGATTGACTGCCGTTCTCGCGGTATCGCGGTTCCGAACGGACGAACCCCGCTTTTTTGAGGTCGGCAATCGCCCTCTTGACGGTAGAACGCGACAGCGACAACTCGCGCGCGATTGTGTTTATACTAGGCCAACAACCTCCCGAACGGTCGGAGCGGTCGCGGAGATACATATACACCGCTTTAGCTCTTGGTGGCAACTCGGAAACGTAGATTGTATCGAAATAGCTCATACACGCAGCGACGAGCGCAGTTTGCTCGCAATCTCCGCGTACTCGGCGTTTTCAAGCGGCGCGGTGTAGTGACGCTTGATTATCGCTCGTTCCAACTCGTCTTTTCCGGCGTATGCGACTTTTCGCGAAGCTCGTTCCGGCATATTGTACGGCTCCCCGAACGTGATTCCCCAATCTAGGAACAACCGCAACCGTGTCCTCATAGGTCGAGTTCCGGTTTTCATCACAACGAACTCGCCTTTGGGCAGAGTTTTCAGTTCGTCGGCGGTCAGGAGCGGACGCTCTATCATCTGGAGCGACTGGCTTGGGTCGTTCTTGCCGCGACTGACGCTGCCGCTCATCGCGGTGTAGCTGCCGAGCGCCTTAGACATCTCCGGAGCGGTCTGCGAGTTCGGAGCGAAGCCGCCAAAAATTACATCCTGACAGTTGTCCACGATGATTTCCGCGCCCTCTTTACCGTAATTTTTTACGAGTTGCCCTGTGATACTCTGCAAAATCGGGACGAGCGTCAACCGCCGCGAGCGCGACGCGGAGAACATCAGTTCGAGCGACTCTATCGGCGGAATCGTGCCGATTTCATCTAGGAAAAACACGCAGCGGTTCGGGAGCTTGCCGCCGTAATCGTCCGCTACGGTCAGGATTTCGCGGTACAGCGATTGGAGCATTAGGCTCACCATAAAGTATTTTGTGGTATCTTCTTCGGGTAGTACGACAAATAACGCGGATTTTTCCGTACAGAATTTCTCAGTGTCAATTGACGTATCGAAACACAGAATCTGCTCCATCTCGCTATCGAGGAACGCGTTCAGCCGCGACAGCACGGTCGAGATTACTGACTGCATAGCTTGCTCCGCGCTGTTCAGAGCGGCTCCCGCGAACATTCGAGCCTTATGCTCCGGAGGAAGTTTGTCAATCAGCAGTTGGAACTGACTTTTACCTTTGACTTTGCTCGGGGCAAGTAGGTCTTGCACTAGCTTGAACGCACTGATTATATGACGTTTATCCACACCGCTACTCGGAGTTATGTACTCTGCGAGTAACAGGAACACGCTCGTCAGCAAGCCCTCTGCGGCGTCATAGAAAAACGCGTTTTGACCGTAGCTTGAATTGTCGCCGCTGGAGTTCACTACGGTCTTAGAGATAATTTTCGCGTACTTTTCCGCTTTCGCTTTCAGCGCGAGGTCCTCCGGCTCGGCGGCGTAAGCGTCCATATATTTGTTGACGAGATGCAGCATATTGTAGCCGTCCGAGCGTGTCGGATTCCTCAAATCAATGACCGCCACGTTATAACCGTAGCGGTCTTTCGCTATGTTCGCGTAATTGCGGAAAAGGTCGCCCTTTGTGTCGGTGCAGAGGAAACTCATTCCGCAGGCGCAAGCGTACTCTATGTTCGGATAGAGGAAATACGCCGTCTTGCCCGCGCCGCTCGCGGCAATCATCATCGCGTGAACGTCGTCGGTATCGACGAGCGCGGTAACGCGGAGTTTGCGTCCGACGCTGCCCATTATCACGCCTTGCTCCGATGGTAGAGCCGCGCCTCCGCGCCATAGCTCCGGCTCAAACGCTACGCGCCGGAATGTTCGGCTAACCTCGCTCTTAGTTGCCCATCTAGCCGTTCCGTGTTGTCCCTGACCGACGCTCTTGCTCTTGATGCCGTTCAACGTGAACATTCCCGACAGTAATGACAAACTGCCAATTACGAGGAACATTAGCAGTCCTGCGATTATCAGCGGCATTATACTTGTTTGCATTGTGAAGTTCCTTTCGATTTTTATTGACTTTGCGCGTATAATCATATAAACTATACGCAAATGTTTATTTCGGAGGATTTTATGAAAAACGTGTTGTTACTCGGCGATTCCATACGGTTGCTTTATCAGCCGCTTGTTAAGGATAAGCTCAACGGCAGAGCCAACGTGTACGGTCCGAGCGAAAACGGGCGCTGGTCCGGCTATACTCTGAACTCGCTGCGGTTCTGGCTGCCGTTTGAGTCGCCGTGGCCGCAGGAGGAAACTCTGCCCAAGCCGGACATTGTTCATTGGAACAACGGCATTTGGGATATGGGCGACGATTACGGTCTGGGTCGTCCGTTCACGTCGCCGGAGGAGTATGTGTCGGCTCTGGAGCGCACGATTACGGTTCTCAAAAAGTTATGCGGCAACAGCGTCGCGATTATTATGGCGACGACAACTCCCACGGCTGACACTGACCCGAACGCGCGGCACGAATACAACGACCTCCTGAAACAAGTCGCCGCGCGAAACAACCTCGAAGTAAACGATTTGTTCGCTGCTATCGCGGCTGACATTCCCGGCAACATTAGCCCAGACCGGGTTCATCTCTCCGAAGCGGGAACCGAAATCGCCGCGACGAAAGTCGCCGCCTGTATCGAGAAGTATTTATAATCGCATAACGGCGCGGTTTTCGGTCTGGCGCAATTCTTCGGTTAGTTCCTCCGCGCGAACTTTAATCGCGAACATCGCGGAGGTTGTCGCGACGTTCAGCCACGCGTTGGCTTGTTCGGCTTTTCGCTCCGCAGAGCGCACTCCGGTCGCGGCGGTAAGCTGAATCGCGGTTTGGGCGAGTTGCGCCATATTCTCCGCAATAGTACGCCGACCGCCGCGATTTTGTTGCTGAGCGAACGAACGGTTCATCTGCGCCGCAAGTTCAGCCGGAGTTGTTGCTTTTCCACGCTGGCGGTACTCTCTGACCGCCGCAGACAGCGCGAGCGCGGCAATATCCTCCGCGGTTGACGCCATGATGTGCATTGTCATTGACAGCTCCACCGCGAGCTTGAACAGCAACCGCTTGCTCATATCAAGTTGGCGCGATTTGCCCTTCTTGTCAATTATTTTGTGGCATTATACGCATTACACGGTCAACTCCGTAGCTTCTGCGCCGGAGCCGTAACGCTCCAAAGCGGGCGCTACGTGTTCCGCGACGAACTCCTCAACCTGTTGTACGGAGCGTCCGATGTAGCTCGTAGGATTCAGCTCGGCAAACAACTGCTCCAATGTTAAATCAAAAATCGGGTCGGCGGCGATACGGTTGAGCAAATCGTTGGGTTTACCCTCGCGCTTGACGGAGTTACCCGCCGCTACGGAGTGCTGACGTATTCGCTCGTGCAGTTCCTGACGGTCTCCGCCGCGCTTCACCGCGCCCATCATTATATTCTCCGTAGCCATAAACGGAAGTTCCTCCATAAGGTGACGCTCAATCACTTTAGGATAGACCTGTATCCCGGAGCATACGCTGCTCATTACGTTCAGAATCGCGTCTGCGCACAAAAATGCCTCGGCAAGTGAGATACGGCGGTTCGCGCTGTCGTCCAACGTACGCTCCAACCACTGCGCGGCGGCGGTTTGAGCCGGATTCAGCGCGTCCGAAATCAGGTAACGCGACAGCGAGCATATACGCTCACAACGCATTGGATTGCGTTTGTACGGCATCGCGGACGAGCCGATTTGTTTGTCCTCAAACGGTTCCTCAAGCTCCTTTAGGTGCGACAACAGACGCATATCGGTCGCGAATTTGCTCGCGCTTTGCGCCAGACCCGATAACGCGCTTACGACGTAATAATCAATCTTGCGCGAGTACGTTTGACCCGTCACGGGAATCGAGTTGTCAAAACCCATTTTCTCCGCGACAAGCTTGTCAAGCCGCTTCACTTTATCCGTATCGCCGTCGAACAATTCAAGGAAACTCGCCTGAGTTCCCGTAGTACCTTTCGCTCCGCGCGGTTTAAGCGTCGAAATGCGGTACTCGATTTCCGCTAAGTCCGACAGCAAATCCTGAAGCCATAAACTCGCGCGTTTCCCGACCGTAGTTAATTGAGCCGGTTGAAAATGCGTGAACCCAAGCGTTGGCTGAGCTTTCCACGTAAGCGCGAATTCCGACAACTTCCGCATAACGCCCGCGAGTTTCGCCGCAAGGAATTGCAGACCCTCGCGCATTATGATGATGTCCGTATTGTCGGTCACGTAGCAACTGGTCGCGCCGAGGTGAATAATCGGCATCGCCGACGGGCATTGCTCGCCGTAGGCGTGGACGTGAGCCATAACGTCGTGCCTAAGCTGACGTTCAAACTCCCCGGCGCGTTCAAAATTGATGTCGTCGGTGTGAGCTTTAAGCTCCGCGATTTGAGCTTCGGTGATGTTCAGCCCAAGCTCACGCTCCGACTCCGCCAGAATTACCCAGAGCTTACGCCACGTTGAGTGCTTCTTTTGCGCGGAGAACAAATACTGCATTTCCTTAGAGCAATACCGCGTACTAAACGGCGACTGATACGTTTCGTTATTTGACATTTTATTCCCTCGTAATTATCTGTTTTGGCGGCGTTATTCGTAAATTGTTCACCGTTAACTGTTAACTGAATTTGTAGGGCGGTTTTACGATTCCTTTCTCGGTTACGAACGCGGTAATTAGTTCCGCGTCGGTAACGTCGAACGCGGGATTGTAAATCTTTACGCCGTCCGCCGTCATCGGCTTTTTGTACCACATTTCGGAAACTTCCGAAGGCTCGCGTTGCTCAATTACGATGTCCGCTCCGGTTTTAGTCTTAGCGTCAATCGTTGAGTACGGAGCGCACACGTAGAACGGCACTCCGAATAGTTTTGCTAGCACCGCTACGCCCAGAGTACCGATTTTGTTTGCCGTATCGCCGTTAGCCGCGACTCTGTCCGCGCCTACGAATACGGCGTTTATTTTGCCCGACTTCATAAGGCTTGCCGCCATATTGTCGCACAGCAAAGTCACGTCAACGCCCGCCGAGTATAGCTCGTACGCGGTTAACCTCGCGCCCTGCAACAGCGGACGCGTTTCATCCGCGTAGACTTTGAAACCGTAACCCCGTTTATGTCCGGCGTAAATCGGAGCCGTAGCGGTTCCGATTCCCATACACGCGAGCCGACCCGCGTTGCAGTGCGTCAGTATACCGTCGCCGGGTTTTGTAAGGCTTAGACCGTATTCCCCGATTTTCTCCGAATCGGCAATAGCTCCGCGATAGATTTCGAGCGCGGCGGCGAGAATAGCTTTCAGCGCGTATTCGCGCCAATCATTGCCCGTTAATTGTAAATTGTTAACCGGTAACTGTAAACTGTTCAGCGCCCAGCTTAGGTTTACCGCGGTCGGGCGCGAGCTATTCAAATACGCGCACACTTTTCCGAACTCCGCGGAAAAATCCTCAAAGCGTTCGGCTTTGATTTGCTTCGCGGAAACGTACGCGCCTATAGCCGCCGCAACTCCGATTACCGGAGCGCCGCGAACCCGCAGAACTTTTATCGCCTCCCAAACTTCCTCGGCGGAGGTTAGCGTAAGCCATTTGACCTCGTTCGGCAACAGCGTCTGGTCAAGTATCACCATCGAATCGCGTTCACCGTCGTAGTAGACGGCTTCGCGGTTATCAATATTATTATTCATATCCTTATTATACCGCAGAGCAACCAAAAATGCAAGCGTGAATTTACAATGCGGCGAATCGCCGCGGATATATGTCGAGATGCTTCACATTCAACGTACAAAAACGCCAAGCCCTGACGGCTCGGCGTTTTACCTTTACGTTTTTTGCGTAAAACGAATAATTACACTGCCGCGCGGCGAATCGCCGCGGATATATGTCGAGCTGCTTCACATTCAACGCACAAAAACGCCGCAGGACTGAGCACGGAAGGCACCTTCGATGCACTCCTCTCCGCCATTCTCAGCGCGC
>JAISKY010000032.1 GCA_031260745.1 Oscillospiraceae bacterium | reverse complement strand
TATTCAAACCACTTGCGTCCGTTTCGACTTCATCTTGCGGACGCTCGCTCGGAGCGACGCTGTAATCTTTACTCAAACCAATGGTGAGAAGAACGGCGACTACTATACAACCGGCAATAGCTATAAATACTGCGGCCGGCGACATTGTCGTATACTCAGGAAACATAAACATAGTCGTCTCACTCTTCCGACTCCGCAGAGCCCTCCGCGCTATTCAAATCATACGCGAGTTTTGTCTGCGCCCAAACCGAGCCTGAAACAGCCTGAACTTGCTTGTCATACCTACTTTGCATTGATTTTACGGAACCGTCCGCCGCGGCGGTCATTAATCCGTTTACGTATGAGTCGCGTCTGCCGCCTTCGGCATTCGCTTTCGCGATGTCCTCACTCGTAAGTTCTTTTGCTACAATACCGTAATCCTCCAGCAATTTTTTCGCCTGCCAACGTCTGATAAAAATAGCGACTAATATAACTACAAAAACAATTCCGGCGATAATAGCCACAGACGCTCCGACGGGCATTGACCTCAAATAATCAAAAAATCTAAACATAATTCACTTCACTTTCTATTCACGCTTCACTCACTCTCATTTTTTCTTTCGGGTTACACACGCGATTATGGTACAACAATGTGCGCCGAAAGGCTTCCGTTTTAGTTGAATTTTCCACTTACAAGCGGCACGATTTTATAATCAAGCATCAACTTGAACTCACGCAAATTATCCGCAATTTTCCTGACCAGTAGAATCCCCTGTATAATTGCCATATATATTACGACCGGAACCAAAATTACTACCAGCAGAATCAGCGCAAGCAACAGTTCAAATACAATCATAGGCATAAACCTCACTTTCCGTATTCCGCGCACCGCTCTTTTTTACTTACGTCATAAGCCAGTGTCGCTTCGGCAAACGCCTCTAAATGCTTTGTATTCTTTAGATTCGCCTGCACTGTGCTGCCGGCCGAGGCAAACATCAGACCGTTAGCGTACGCGGAGCGTTTTCCGCTGTCGGAGTTGGCTTTGGCGATTTCCTCAAGCGTAAGCGCTTTCGTCGATACGCCGTAATCTCTCAGTAACCTGCGCTTACGCACTTGCCTGATAATCACGACCGCAACAATCGCGGCGACTACTGTCAGAAGCGCTCCTAAGTCAACCATCGTAAATTCCAACATAATATTTCCCTCGCTTTCTGTGAGTTTTTCACAACTCAAGTATAACACACTCTTTTAATTTTGTCAAGAATTATTTGAAAAATAGCAAAAAACAGCGGTTAATCCCGCTGTTTTTGTATATTTCGCCAAATTATTTCTCGCCGACTACGCGGGTTTTTCGCCCGAAGCGATTTTCTGCTGAACTTCCGGGTCGCGGCGCGAGAGGTTAACCCTGCCGCGGTCGTCGATTTCCGTTACCTTAATCCACGTCCAGTCGCCTACGTTTAACACGTCCTCAACTTTTTCGACGCGGCGGTTTTCGAGCTTGGAGATATGAACCATACCGTCTTTGCCCGGAACAAGCTCCACAAACGCTCCGATTGGCAGAATGCGAACCACCTGTCCGTAGTACATCTCGCCGACTTTCGGCACGAACACGATATTCTCTATCATCTTTTTCGCGATGTTACAGGCGTTGATGTCACGCGAGGAAATGTAAATCATTCCGGTTTCCTCAATGTCAATCTTCGCGCCGCTTTCCGCGACAATCTTTTGCACTACCTTGCCGCCGGAACCGATAACCTCGCGGATTTTTTCCACTTCAATCTTAACCGAAATCATCTTAGGCGCGTACTCGCTGAGTTCCTTGCGAGGCTCCGCAATCGCCGGGAGCATTACCTCGTCAAGTATCTGATACCTTGCGTCGCGAGTAATCGTCAGCGCGTTCTTGATTATCTCGGCGGTAAGTCCGTCGTTTTTCAGGTCCATCTGAATCGCGGTGATTCCGACCTTCGTACCCGCGACTTTGAAGTCCATCTCACCGTGGAAATCCTCAACGCCCTGAATGTCGATGAACGTCGTCCAGCGATTGGTGTCGTGGTCGCTGATAAGTCCGCAGGAGATTCCCGCGACCGGACGGATAATCGGTACTCCCGCGTCCATAAGCGCAAGCGTTGAACCGCATACGCTTCCCTGCGACGTCGAGCCGTTGGAACTCAGAACCTCCGACACTACGCGAATCGCGTACGGGAACTCCTCGACCGGAGGGATTACGGGCAAAAGAGCGTTCTCCGCAAGCGCGCCGTGACCAATCTCACGTCTGCCCGGACTGCGTGACGGTCTTGCCTCGCCCACCGAGTACGGCGGGAAATTGTAATGGTGCATATAGCGTTTGCTTTCTTCCTCGAATATCGTGTCGAGGTTCTGCGACGCTTGAAGCGTGTCTAAAGTAGCGACACTAAGCACCTGAGTTTGACCGCGCGTAAACAGTCCCGAACCGTGAACGCGGGAGATAACTCCGACCTCCGCCGCTAACGGGCGAATCTCGTCCATCGCGCGTCCGTCAACGCGTTTACCGTCAAGCAGCCATTTTTTGACTACTTTCTTTTGCAGACGGTAACTGCACTCGTCCCAATATGTGCCGATGTCGGGATATTTCTCGCCAAGTTCCGCGACGATTTTGTTGTAAAGCTCCAAAATGCGGGCTTCGCGGATATTTTTATCGTCGGTGTCCATACAACTCTCGACGCCGCCGAGATAGTTGCTGACAAGCTCGTCAAAAAGCTCGTTATTGAACGCCGCTTGCTGATACTCAAACTTAGGCTTGCCGATTTCGTTACGCATACGTTCAAACAGAGCAATAATAGGCTTAACCATATCGTGAGCCTGAACTATTCCCTCGTACATTACGTCCTCCGGGATTTCGTTCGCGGCGGCTTCAATCATAACGACTTTTTCTTTAGTCGCGGCGACCGTAACGGTCATTTGAGAATCCTCGCGTTCTTTCTGCGTCGGATTAAACAAATATTTACCGTCGGCATAGCCGAGTATAACGCCGCCAATCGGTCCGTTCCACGGAACGTCGCTGATTGCAGTCGCGCAACTCGCGCCAAGCATCGCCGCGATTTCGGGCGAGCAGTCGTAATCCACGCTTAGCACCGTACAAGAAACGATAACGTCATTGCGAAGGTCACTCGGGAACAGCGGACGCATCGGACGGTCAATAACTCTGGAGATTAGCACCGCTTTCTCACTGGGACGCCCCTCGCGTCTTAGAAAACCGCCGGGAATACGCCCGACGGCGTAAAGTTTTTCCTCAAAATCCACGCTAAGCGGAAAATAGTCAATTCCGTCGCGAGGTTTGTCACTCGCGGTGACTGTGCATAGGATAGTTGTTTCGCCGTACTTCACGAGTACAGCGGAATTTGCAAGCTCTGCCAGCTTGCCTGTTTCAAACGATAGCGGACGTCCCGCAAAAGTAGTTTCGTACTTGCGATAACCGGGAAATTCGCGTTGCCTTATTATCATTAGTTTTTCCTTTCAGATTGTTTCGTTTTCACATTTTTCGTGCAATAACGAAATTGTGCGGAATACGGCAAAATCCGTATTCCGCGTGGCGCGTCAAGTTATTTACGGATTCCGAGTTTCGCAATCAAGGTGCGATAGCGTTCGACATCTTTCTTAGCAAGGTAATCCAACAGACGACGGCGATTACCGACCATCTTCAAAAGCCCTCGGCGGGAGTGGTTATCCTTGTGATGGATTTTGAGGTGTCCCGTAAGCTGGTTGATACGCTCCGTTAGAATCGCGATTTGAACCTCCGGAGAACCGGTGTCGGTTTCGTGAGTGCGGTTGGATTCAATTACGGCGGTTTTTTGCTCCTTGAGCAGCATAGTTAAATACTTCCTTTCATATTTCATTCCCTAACGCGAGGGCAGGGTCAGGAAGCCCATCCGCTGTCTGCGCGTTGGAATTTATTTATTATAACACATCTTCAACAAATTGTAAAGGGGTAAAAAATATTTTTACGGTAAAGCGAATACGATTATTGACATTGCCGTCGCTACGGGGGATATTCCGCATACTCACTATAAGTACGCGGCTCACTCAAATACGCCGCCGGAGCTTAGTAACCGCTCAAACTGGCGCGAGTCGTGTCCGAATATTATTTTTGCCTTATGCTTTTTCGCGTACCTCGCTATAAAATCCGCCGACGCGATATAACCCAGCGAGTCATAGACCAATCCGGGCGGCTTTACCGGAGGTCCAAGGTTATCTGAGCGGTACAGCGCGTCCGAGCATAACAGGAAATTTCCGGATTTCGGAAGTTCCACTAACAGTCCCGTCATTCCGAACGCGTGACCCGGTCCGAAGTTTACCGCAGTTACTCCCGGATAAAGCTCGTACTCCAATTCGCCGGAACCAATCAACCGCCAGTTTGACACGGAGCTTAAAAACGCGTCGAAGTCCTCCGTTTTGTACGGACCCGCTCCAAACCCGCGCAAACCGTACAGCCGCATTGCTCCGGTGAACTCCGAGTCGCTGACGACGACTTCCGAATCCCCGAATAAATGCAGATAGCCCGCGTGGTCGCAGTGTAAATGCGACACAACGACGCTCCCGATGCCGCCGGGGGAAACTCCGAGTTCCTCAAGCCGATTCGGGAGAAGCTGTTCCGGCTTAAACACATACGGAGAGGGAGTATCCGCGTCAGGCGGCAGATTCGCCTCGCGCTCGTGACAACCCGTGTCGTACAGGATTAGACCGCCGGACGTTTCTATCAGAAACGCGCATACCGGGATTTCGACCCACTCGGCAACCGGATTTTGATTACGAAAAGTCGCGTTGCGTATACCCGCGACCAGCGAGGACTCGTCAACGTACATAGAACCACAATTCAAAACGCGCAATTTCATAGCGGTATCTCACTTTACAGGTAATATGAAAATTATAACACCGTACGCGAGAAAAGTCAAGCCGCTTCGCTACGCAAAAAAACATACTTGCATTTTTGCCCGTACTGCGGTATAATAATAAATATGAATAATAATTTTGACAGATTTACGGGGCTTGCCGACGTCTACGAGAAAGCGCGTCCCGGTTACGCCGCGAACGCGATTGACTACATACTAAGCCGGCTCGCTCCGCCTAACCCCTCGTTCGCTGACATCGGAGCGGGAACGGGGAAACTCTCGGAACTTCTCGCTCCTCGCGTCAGCAGACTTTACGCGGTCGAGCCTAACAGCGATATGCGCTCCAAACTTATTGCCGTTTTAGCGCCGTTCCCGAACGCCGAGGTCATTAACGGCGGCGCGGAAGTTACCGGACTTCCCGACAACAGCGTTGACGCGGTGATTTGCGCTCAAGCGTTCCACTGGTTCTACGCGAATGCGTTCCGCCGCGAGTGTGAACGCGTACTTCGCCCCGGCGGGCAAATTATCATAGTCTACAACCAACACGACTATCACCACCGCGAGAGCGTCTACAACTCGTCAGACCGCGAGCGGCTTGCGAGCGCGTTCTTTAACGGCGAAATGCTTAGAGCGTCGTTCCCGAACTCTACAAGCTACGACCGCGACGGTTACGTAGCCTACAGGCTGTCGCACTCCAACTCGCCTAATCCCGGCGACGCGGACTACGAAAGCGCTGTCGCCGGGTACAACGGTTTTTTCGACAGCGAAAACACCGACGGAATAATTACCCTGGATTTTATCACAAATGTCTACAGCAAGGTATAATTAACTTTTGGAGGTACATATATAATGACCGGAACTTGTATTATAGGACAATCCGGCGGGCCGACCGCCGTTATCAACGCGAGCCTTTACGGAGCAGTCAAAGCGGCGCTTGACAGTCCAAAAATTACGCGCGTTCTGGGCGCTCACCACGGTATCGCGGGAGTGCTTAGCGACGACCTGTACGACCTTGGCAAAGAGGACGTCGCGGAGCTTGAACTTTTGCCGTTTACTCCGTCGTCCGCGCTTGGAAGCTGCCGCTATAAACTGAAAGACCCGGACTCCGACCCGAAAGAGTTTGAGAAGCTGCTGGCGATTTTCAAAAAGTACGATGTGCGCTATTTCTTCTACATCGGCGGCAATGACTCAATGGACACCTGTGAGAAAGTCAGCCGCTATTTCTCAAAGGTCAGCTATGATTGCCGCGTTATGGGGATTCCAAAGACAATCGACAACGACCTTAACGGAACCGACCACTGTCCGGGTTACGGCTCCGCCGCGAAGTTTATCGCGACTTCAATGCTGGAGGTCTATAAGGATTGCCGTGTGTACGACAAGCGCACAATCACGGTCGTCGAGATAATGGGACGTAACGCCGGGTGGCTTACCGCCGCATCCGCGCTCGCGAGTAAATTTGGCGAAGGTCCCGACTTAATTTATCTGCCGGAAACTCCGTTCGAGATGAACGCGTTCCTTGAACGCGCCGCCGACGAGTACGAAGCTCAGGGCGGGCTGCTTGTCGCGGTTTCCGAGGGCATACGCGGCAAATCCGGCAAATTGGCAATCGAAGCCGAGGCGGAATCCGGCGACGGCTTCGTCGATTCGTTCGGTCACGTACAACTTGGCGGAGTCGCATCATTGCTTGCGGCAAAACTCCAAAAATGTACCGACGCGAAAGTCAGAGCAATCGAGTTGTCGCTATTACAGCGGTGCGCCGCTCACTGCGCGTCCAAAACTGACATTGACGAGGCCTTACTTGCGGGTTCGGTCGCGGTCAACGCCGCCGTCAACGGCGAAACCGGAAAAATGGTCGCGTTCGAGTGTACTCGCGAGGGCGGCTACACCTCCAAAACCAAGCTGATTCCGCTGACTTTGTCCGCTAACGCGGAGAAGCCCGTTCCGGCGGAGTGGATTACCGACGGCGGCATTACCGACGGCTTTATCGACTACGCTTTACCGCTGATTCAGGGTGAGCCTGACCGTCCGTTGGTTAACTCACTTCCGCGCTTCACCAACCTGAAACGCGTAAAAGCGTGAGTAGTTCCGCGTTCAATCAGCAAACCCGCGAAACCTTTAAGGTTTCGCGGGTTTATTTATATTCGAGCGTCTATTAACTGTTTTCCGTAGATTCCGGCGCGGCAGGCTCGGAGTTTGCCGCCGGAACTTCACCGTCCACTTCTTTGCCTAAAAATTCCGGAATTTGCATCCCCGCGATTTTGAACATCTCGTTCAAAGGAGGAATCGACTTCATCATACCCGCCAAAAAGTTGGAGGTCGTCGGACTGCCGCCCTCGCCGCTCATCGAATCCCAAACCGTTATCTTGTCGATATTCAGATTCTTGATAGCCTCAACCTGAATCTTGACGAGTTCCTCAATTTTTCCGGCGATAATAAACTGAACCGCCGATTGAGGGTCGCCGTTAGCGGCTTCTACGAGCTTCGCGAAGCCCTCCGCCTGTTTTTGCAGAATCTCTAGATTACCGCGAGCCTCCGCTTCCATTTTTGCGTAAATCGCGTCGGCTTCACCTTTCGCGAGTCTGCGGAATTGTTCCGCCTGAGCTTCAGCTTCAAGCTCGATACGCTCCTTAGAGATTTTCGCTTTAACGATAATATCCGCCTGTTGAGTTGCCTGTTCACGGTCCGCGCGAGCCAACTCCGCCGCTCTCTGAGCCGCGTACGCTTCCTCGTTAGCCTTAGCCTGAGCCGTTTGCTCCGCCGCGGTAGCGCGACGCTGGGCCTCAGCTTCTTGTTCGCGGCGTGTTGCGTCCGATTGCGCGATTGTTACTTTTGCGCGGTTCTCGCCCTCTACCGCCGTAGCGTCCGCCGATGAAACCGCGACACGCTGGTCGCGAATCGCCGCCGCCGCTCCGGATTCACCGTCGCGGGTCTTTTCCGCGACGCTTTGCTTAGCGTCGTTAATTGCCTTAGCCGCGGCTTCTTTACCTAACGCGTTAATGTAACCGCTTTCGTCCGTTATGTCTGTTACGTTGACGTTAATCAACCTAAGTCCGATTTTCTTCAGTTCAGTTTCGACGTTGTGAGCGACCGCTTCAAGGAATTTGTCGCGGTCGGTGTTGATTTCCTCAATGTCCATCGTCGCGATGACCAAACGCAGTTGTCCGAACATAATATCTTTCGCGAGTTCCTGAATTTCCTGAGTTTTCAGCCCCAGCAGACGTTCGGCGGCATTCTGCATTACGCCCGGCTCCGTGGAAATACCAACGGTGAACCTTGACGGAATATCAACGCGAATGTTCTGGTGCGACAGCGCGTTAGTCAGGTCTACGTTGATAGTCATCGGCGTAAGTTCCAGATACGAAAACGACTGAATCACAGGCCAAATAAACGCGGCTCCGCCGTGAATACACCGTGAGCTTCGCGGACTGCCGTCCGGGTTAGTGCCGACCTTACCGTAGATTACCATTACTTTGTCCGACGGACATTTGCGGTATCTCGACAGTACGACGATAAACATTGTCAGCACGAATAACGCTATGACGCATATTAGAACCAGTGTTGATGTTTGCATTTATCAAATCTCCTTTTTTTTATTGGTTTTGACCGTTATTCTTTCCGCACCGGCTTGACTACTAATGTTGCTCCGCCCTGAAGTCCTACGACTTGTACGGTTTCGCCGGTTTTGAGGGTTTCCTCGTTGTCCGTTACCGCGTCCATCTCCACAAAACGCTCCTGAAACATCAGCGTAACCCGTCCGGTAATTGAGCGTTTCGGGGGAACCGGTATGTATACGGTAGCCAATCTTGCAATCGCGTTTCGCGGGTCCATATTTCCCGCCTCTTGCAAAGTCAGCGCCCATTTAACTACCAAAGCCGCGAACACTAAAGCCGCTGAACCCGCCAATAACGCGCTTACTATCGAACCCGTAGGGTTACGGGTGTTTTCCCATACCGCAAG
>JAISKY010000307.1 GCA_031260745.1 Oscillospiraceae bacterium | reverse complement strand
AGATTTATACGATGCTTATGATATTTCTCTACTGCTTCGTCGGAATGTTGGCGGCGGTCGGCGTAACCGGTGTTTTGGCGACAATCAACAGTAATATCTCTTTGCGAACGTCGGAGTTTGCCGTCCTGCAAGCGGTTGGTATGGACAATCGCGGATTGCGGCGAATGCTGAATCTGGAAAGTCTGTTATACGGTTTGAAATCGCTTGCAATCGGAGTGCCGCTTGGTCTAGCTTTGTCATTCGCGTTGTATCTGGTATTTCGGTTAAATACTGACTTCGCGTTCAAAATCCCGTGGTTAGCCGTAGTGATTTGCGTTGTCGGAGTATTTGCGGTCACGTTCATATCTATGCGTTATACGGGCGGCAAACTTAGACGCGGCAACATCGCCGAGGCAATGCGCTCCTCAGGTATTGCCCAGTAAACGGCGACATCGAGGGAATTGCAAGCAATTCCCTCGATATACTTTGAAAGTTATATATGTACGCAGGCTTGGAACGCCTGATTAACCGCCTCGGCGATTGTGGCGGATTTGCGGCAGTCGCCTACTATTGCGACGGCGCTCTCCGGAGCGCAATGACGCAGTTCCTCGACAAGCGGCCAACGCTCTTTTACTCCCATTGAGAGCAGAACGGTATCGCAGAGAATCTCTTTCAGTTCGCCGCTTTTAGCGTCCTTGCAGACGATACGGTCATCCTTGACCTCAACGAGCGTAAGCCCGTATTCGGCGGAGAAATTGCTTTTCTCACCGAGGATATGAAGTATCTCCTTGCCGCCGTTACAGCTCATTTGGAACTTCATCAGCGCAGACGTTTCGTCCTGCATTTCAACGAGCGTCACGTCGTTGCCAAGGTTGGAGAAGTCCAGCGCGGTCTCAAAACCTACCGCTCCGCCGCCGATAACCGCAATCTTACCGTATTTTTCAGCCGACGAGGTTTCCGCATCCGGCGCCCAATGAACGTGAGGTTTGCGTATTCCCGGAATACTGTCCGGTATTATCGGGTCCGCTCCCACGGCTATGACGACCGCTCCGTAGTTCTCTATGTCCAGAATATCTTTAGTCGCTTCGGTGTTGAGCAAAATTCGCGCTCCCGCCTCGGCGCATTGAGCCGCCGAGTGACGAAGCCACTTTAAGTAATCCTGAGCGTCAACCTTGAACTCCGGAGCCGCCGCGCCTATTACGTTTCCGCCAAGTTGACCGCTTTTTTCGTAAAGCGTTACGTCGTGACCGCGCTCCAACAGCGTCCGCATAGCGGTTATACCTCCTGGACCTCCGCCGATTACCGCAACTTTCTTCTTTTGCATTGCTTTCGGAACAACTCCGTCTGGGAATTCCGTAGTCATAGCGCACATCGGATTCACGGCGCAGTACACCGGTTTCGGAGTCATCAGATGTTTCGCGCAGGTGTCGCACCTCAGACAGGGACGTCTGTCCTCGGGGCGGTTCTCCGCGTATTTGTTCGGCATTTCGGGGTCGGCGTGGAGCGGACGGCACATTGACACAAAATCGCACCAACCGTTAGCTATCATCTCCTCGGCGTAGTCGAGATTTGTAATCGAACCCACGGTATTAACCAGCAAATCAGGGTGCGCCCGCTTAATATCTCTCGCATAATGAGCGTTGAAACAATGCTCCATCATATAGTTCTGACACCAGTTGCGGTAGTACAGGTGAGGTCCAAACGGGTCGCTGTGGATTCCCGCCGAGACGTGCAGAATATCTATGTGACCTTTGAGGTAGCCCGCGAGCTCAATCGTCTCGTCTATATGCATACTGCCGGGCGCAATTTCGTCGCCGGAGCAGCGGTACTCGATAACGAAGTCCTCTCCGCAGTGACTGCGAATGGAATCGCAAACCTCTATGGCGAACCTGGCGCGGTTCTCGGTACTGCCGCCGTATTCGTCCGTCCGCTTGTTAAACAGCGGGCTGGTAAACTGCGAAATCAGATTCCCGTGTCCGCCGTGAACCAACACGATGTCCATTCCGGCTCGTTTCATTCTCTCGGCGGCTAAGCCGAATTTTTCTACCGTTTCCTTGATTTTCTCTTTGGACATCTCAATCGTGGGAATCGGCTCGCGGTTGTTTCGAGCGGCTCTCAAAATTTCGTCGTCGGAAATCCACGACGAGGACGAGTACGCGGCGTGACCGACCATCTCAAGCGGTACGCCCTCGCCGCCGTGATTGATTTCCAGCGACGCGTGACAGCCGAACTGCTTACACATATCCGCGTACAGCGAAAGCGGATAGATACAGTCGTCCTTGCCAAGTTCCAGTTGGTAGTTTTGGTCGTTGCTCTCCGTCAGGTCAATTGAGCAGTTGCCGAGGTACAGCGTAGTAACCCCGCCTCTGGCGAACATTCTGAACCAGTCTACAAGCTCGCGGGTAACGTAGCCCTCCGGCGTACTCAGCACGGGCGTAACCGGCGCGAGAAAGACGCGGTTCTTGAAGTCAACTCCGCGAATACGTATCGGGTTGAACACGTGAGTGTAACGAGAATTCATAGCAGTTTCTCCTGTCGTTATATTTTTAGAGCGGTCTTTGCATAGAACCTGCTCCGTTTTGCCATAATACAACTTATTGTTAATATAATCTACTGCGCAGATACTGTTAGACCGGAATATGCCAGTTCTGTTGGGCTTATAAAATAACGAAAGAACTTTCTACTTTTTCAATTTTTTAGCTTTTTTCAGTCCGCCCAAATACTGATTTTTTACGCCGCTTTCAGTCTCTCGTTCAGCTAAGTCCGTCAAGACGTCAAACAATTCGCTATCTGCATATTTGGGAATAAGGATAATCCGCCCAAGCGCGTAAGCGCTGCCCCAGCGAACAACCGTCCCGTCATTTTTGGTGTTCTCTATCAGCATTTTAATCGAATCATCTAAACTGTCGGGAAACAAGCCGGCAATGTTCCCGACGACCCTAGCGGCCTCTCTTTTCAGGCTGTTTGAGCTTGATGAAATATATGCTTCCGCGTAACTCAACCACTCAATATCAACAACATCGGAATTATCTCTTGATACGGACTCCATCGCTTCAAGGATTATTCCGGTTTTCTTTTCGTCGAACCCAGCGGTTCTGATGTCTTTAACGGAAATTTCGCCGGCTCTTATAGCATTTGCGATTTGCTCGCGCTTGTCAGTTGACTTGATTGATTTATCGTTTAATAATGCGGCAATGTCCATATTATCGCTCCTTTTCTCGTTGCGTTACAAAGCAGAACGCAACGGATTTACCCCAAAGGATTCCCGCTCCGCCCTAGCTTGCGGCTTATTTGAAAACCCACACATCGTCGATTCCGTTTTCAATCAGCATTTTGTTCAGCTCGCCGGAGTGAGCGGACAGCTCTCGCATATTGTACAGGTGTACGCCTAGCTGACTTGTACTGAAACGAGCCTTTTCCGGCTCAAGCGTAGCTGTTACGCTGTCGTCGTCAAGAGTTGCCAGAACTTTTTGCGCTCTCGCAATCACCTCGTCGTAATACGCCAGATACGCTTTCTTGTCGGGGAGCGTTCCGGCGTTACCGTCCTTCCACGAGCCGAACGGGAGCTTTGACGCGAAATCCGGGTCTTTTGACCATCCGGCAATATTGCTGTCGATGAAAACGGCTAAATGGTAGGCTATGCGGGAGGGTATGTAGTATACATCTCCGTGCGATTCCAGCCACTTGTTTTCCGGAAAGGCCTCGGCAATTCCCCGGATAGTCGCGAACGCTCCGTTGTATTGAGCTCTTACGTCGTCTGATAGATTTTGCATAATTGTTCCTCCTAAAAATAATTTACAAATTAAGGCTTTATTATTGGGTTTGCCAATTAAGGACTAAAATTATTATAGTATGATTCGTTACCATTGTCAAGTTTTTTCGCAGAGCCATCCATCGCGTCTGTTTTTTCTTGTTCCTGATTCACATTAATGCTATATATGCAAAATTCCCTTTGACAGTGAATGGCAGTTGTGATATAATAGCGAAATGTTAATACAATAGGAGGTTTGAGGTATGGCAGAAAAGTATAACCGAATCGCGGTGCTGACAAGCGGGGGAGACGCTCCCGGTATGAACGCGGCAATTCGCGGAGTAGTTCGTACGGCGTATGCTCACGGTATTACGGTTTTGGGCGTCAAGCGCGGTTACAACGGGCTGATTCGTAACGATATGCAGGAACTCGGAGTTCTGGACGTTAACGGACTGACGGGGCTTGGCGGAACAGTTTTGTATACCGCTCGCAGCGAGGAATTCAAAACCGAGGACGGTCTGCAAAGGGCTATTAAATCGTGTGAGTATATGGGCATTGAGGCGGTAATCGTTATCGGCGGCGACGGCTCGTTCAGGGGCGCGCTTGAACTTGCGAACCACGGTATTCCTACAATCGGTATTCCCGGTACGATTGACAACGACATCGCGTGTACCAACTATACGATTGGCTTCGACACCGCGGCGAATACCGCTATTGAGGCGATAGACAAGCTAAGGGACACGATGCAGTCGCACGAGCGCTGCTCCGTGGTTGAGGTTATGGGTCACAACGCGGGACATCTTGCGGTGTACGTGGGCATCGCGACGGGCGCTATAGCGGTTCTCGTGCCGGAGCGTGAGCTTGACTTTGACGCAGACGTTTTGCAAAAGATTCAAAACGGTAAAATTCACGGCAGAACGAATAACATCGTTATCGTAGCGGAGGGCGCGGGCAATACTTTGGAGATTGCCGAACGAATTGAAGCTACGACAAAAATGGAAGCCAGAGTTACGATTCTGGGTCACGTTCAGCGCGGAGGACGTCCGAACGC
>JAISKY010000265.1 GCA_031260745.1 Oscillospiraceae bacterium | reverse complement strand
TGGGGGGCTTCCGCTCTCTCTCGCGGTTCTTGCTTCGTTCGCTTTGCTCTCTCCGCTTCGCCCCGCTTCGGTTCGCGGTTTGCCCCCTCGCCGCTTCGGTGCCGCTTCGCGGCGTGCCGTGCTCTTTCTGCTTGCGTTGTCTGGCGGGAACTCCCGAAAAGGGGATATTTGACTTCCTTATCCACCTTTTTTCTGCTCCTACTCATTTATTTCGTATTTTTTCGCCGCTTTATCCTCCTTTTTTCTCGTTAAGGGACATTATCGCCGGGAGCAGATAATCGCCGGATTGAATGTACTCGATTGCGTACATAATGAACTCCTTTGCTATAATAGATTTGTGGTCAATACGCGGTATCCAACCGCGTATTGACCATATTTATTGCCTAAGCTACAATAAGAGAGTAATTAGTCTGACGACGGCTCCTTACGACTTCGAGTCTGTCCTTATAACAGTCGGCCATCCTGTTGCGGCGTTCGGTATCGGCAGGTAGAGCCACATTGTCGTTGACATTGTGAGTTCGCATAACCAAGCAAATAGAATCGGCAATAAGTAAAAAGGGTGTACACCAGTTACACAAATCTATTTACTTGGAGGCGCGATATGCACAAGAACTCAGCGGGAATCGACGTGTCGAAAGGCAAATGTATGGTTGCGGTAATGCGGTCTTTCGACGAGGTGGTAGCGAAACCTTACGAGGTTAACACTTTTGTGTTCGTTATCAGAGCGGTCGTGAACTTCATGATGTCCTTTTCGGAGCGGATATAATGGAACGGATTCATTTGTCAAGGGGTCAAAAGGATTTTTTATGATGTGACAGTGAAATTACCTTATTCAAAAAGAAAAAAGCATTGCAACCAGCATTAGTTTGTGTTATACTTTTTAATTAGTCGTATTGTACCGTTCTTGTTTACGAACACGGGAAAAATAGGTGGAGTACAACGATATTCAAATATATGGGAGGAATTGTATGGCAAACACGAATAGCAACTCCATATGGGTAGACGCAGATTGTTATGATGGCTTTGAGTTATCGCGCCCACAGTTATTTCGTGAAGAAACAAGGGATTTGTTTTTCCGTTATTTCAGAATAAAACCATCTGACAATGTGATTGATGGAGGTTGTGGAACAGGTGTCTTGACTCGCTTTATCGCAAAAGGGTTAACGAGCGGAACGATTACGGGTTTTGATATAAGCAAAAACTTTGTGGAATACGGAAATAAGAGAATTGATGAAGAAAAACTGTCGGATAAAGCCAAGATTGTATTAGATGATGGGTTTGCACTGTCATTCCCCGATAATACCTTTGACGCAGTTGTAAATCACAATTACCTCGGGGTCTTATCTGACCCTGCCGCAGGATTACGTGAACTTATACGAGTGTGCAAACCGGGCGGTAATATTTCAGTTTCATCAGGTACGTCAGCGTCAACTGGCACGGGTATGGGTTCAGGGCAATTTTGGGCAGGTGAATATCCGCTTGAAGGTATGGAGCGTTTGAAAGAATTGATGGACAAATACAACCAAGCATATAAAAGAATTGTAACGACATCAGCGTTGAAACAAAGCCATGAATGGCCTTCTGGTAGATTCCCAAAATTATTTTCAGTATGCGGATTAACCAACATTTCCATTATGCCGGTCGGCGCGGCATTTGCATACAATGATAATTATTGGTCGGACGAGTATCGGGTTAAAAAAATAACTTTAGATATTAACGATGAAATCCGTATCATAACTGAAAATAACAAAGACCCAAAGTTTTCCGAAAACGGGTTTTCAAACAAAGATTGTGACGAACTTGTTGAATTATTACAGCGCAAACAAAACTATTTATTGGAAAATTACCGTACTGATGATAGTTGGGAGTGGTCAGCAGGCCTTAATTGTATCGTCACCGGGACTAAGCCATTTCTCGATTAAGTAAAAGCATATAACAATCCAAATCACCAAAGCAGAATTAATTCTTTACTATCGCTGTTTTTAACCCTTTTTACCGACGGAGAAGAAAAATGTGGAGTTGGGCGGATTATATGGCATCATATGTATCCCGTTTATCCTAAGCTGTGAAATGGGATACGTGGGAGATGTGGGACACCAAATTTCAGCCGGTCTACAAAATTAACAGGCAGGCGGCAACGGATTCCAGCTCAACGCTATGCCCTCTACAACGTTTCCTTTTCTGCCGTCGCGCAGGATGACGTAATGACGGCGCAGTTCGCCTACAAAGTTTTTGCGTGTTTACTTCGGCAAAGTCCGTGCCGCGCTCTCAGAAATTGAAGAAACCGGATTGCTCTCCAACTCGCTGACAACCGCCGCTTAAAGCGGAGGGAGCGTAGCGACCGGAGTTTTAGGCGGCGGTTGTAGTAATCCCAACACAAGCCGACCGTCCGCTTTGCTATACACATTTTAGCCTGCCGAAAAAATCTTCAACTTTTTTCATTTTGGGGCGTGACTTTTATAGGCAGGTGTTTTGTTGGGTTTTCAGAAACGCTTGTGCCGCAAACGCCGAAACCGCCGTTTTATTACGGTTGGAAAACCGTCCTTGACAGTATAATCCTTTTCGGCTTTACGCCGATACGGTTTAACGGTTCGGAACCGACTATGCAAAACGAAATTACAATGTAAAAATCAGAAAGAAGGAAATTTATGCAAAACGAAACAACATATCAAGCTCCGCAATTACCGGTTGAGTACGACATTAGGATTTACTCGCTCAACGCGAGCGGAACTCGCAGAGCCACCGCGTCCGTGAATATTAACGGACAGTTCGCGATACGCGGAATCAAGATTATGAGCAGCCAAAACGGACTGTTCGTGTCAATGCCGAGCTACAAAACTTCGGATAATAAGTACAAAGATATAGCGTTCCCTTGCACGAAAGAATCCAAAGCGGAGTTCGACCGAGCGGTGCTTTCAGCGTACCAACAGGAGTTGGCGAATCTGCAAACGCAGGGTCAGGATATGGCGAACGGCGACTATTCCGGCTACTCCGGAGCGAACGACGGTTATTATAACGCTCCGCCTAACGGCTACTACAACGGCGCTCCGCAGAGCGGCTACAACGGAATGTCGATGTGACGGAGGTGGTTGCGATGACCGGCAAAGTTACCGCGATATGGGGTTCGCCGGGCAGCGGCAAGAGTACGATAGCGACGAAAGTCGCGTACCGGCTCGCGGAGCAGGGTCGCGAAACTTCGCTGTTATTCTGCGATACGACCGCGCCGATGTTGCCCTGCGTCTGTCCGCCCGGCGAAATCGAGCGCGAGCGGTCGCTCGGAAGCGTGTTCGCGGCGGCTCACGCTACGGCGAATTTGGTTAGTAACAATCTGACTACGCTCAAGCGGTCGGACAAACTCAAAATGTTAGGGTTTCTCAAGCGCGAGAACGCTCAAAGCTATCCGCAATGTTCGGAGCGTTTAGCTGCGGAACTGATTGACTGTCTGCGCGAGATAGCGGAGTATGTGATTATTGACTGCTCCGGTAGTTACGACGCGCTGACGCTTGCGGCTCTGAAATCTTCGGACGTGACGTTTAGGCTCGTCAGCGGCGAACTGAAATCGGTTAGCTACTACTCAAGCCAGCTACCGTTGTTAGCGGAGCTCGCGCCGAACCTTGACGCTCACCTGCGCGTCGCGGCGAATACGCGTCCGCTTAGGTTTTGGGAGCATATCAACCAGACACTCAGCCGAACGGCGTTCGCGCTTCCTTACTCCGCAGAGGTCGAGCGTCAATGCGCTGACGGGAATCTGCTGTCGGAGCTGAAAAGCAAGGACGGTAGGCTGTTCGCGAGAGAACTAGACAAAATAATAAGCGAAATACTATGAAATAGGAGTGAAATATGGATATTACCAAGCAAGGCAGTCCGCTCCGCGAAAAGGTGGACGACTGCTGTGAGCTTATGTTTCGGGAACATTTCCCGGAACTATCGTACCCGGACGCCGCCGAGAAATGCGCGGAAAT
>JAISKY010000262.1 GCA_031260745.1 Oscillospiraceae bacterium | reverse complement strand
CGGCGGCGATATACAAGTAAGCAAACTCCGTCCCCGACTTGCCAAGCAAGCCGGGGACGCAATATTCCCTCTTTACAATTGTTCCGCGATGTGCTATAATTCGCGTATGCGAAACGGATTTTTTGCGCTTATAGCGCGTATGCGGCACATACAACGCTGGGGACTTATGCGTAACAGCTTTACGGAGGACGTTCAGGGACACTCGCACCTGACCGCAGTAATCGCGCATACTCTGGCGGTGATTCGCAACGACTTATTCGGCGGGAGTATTGACGCGGGAGCGTGCGCCGCCGCCGCGCTGTACCACGACGCTCCGGAGATTATAACAGGCGATATGCCTACTCCGATTAAGTACCACAATACGGAGCTTACTCAAGCGTACAAGCGGGTTGAGGAACTCGCCTCCGCGAAGTTGCTTGCGATGCTGCCGGAGCGGCTTAGAGCGGAGTACGCTCCGCTGCTGAACGGCGGCGAGGGTGAGGTTCACGACATCGTCAAGGCCGCGGATAAGCTGTCAGCGTACATAAAGTGCGCGGAGGAACGTCTTGCGGGTAACTCCGAGTTCCGTTCCGCCGAGGCTCAGATACTGGCGACACTCCAAAACAGCGAGATTCCCGAAGTCGCGTACTTTTTGGAGAACTTTATGCCCGCCTTCGGCGCGACGCTGGACGAATTGACTGCGGAGGAATAATACAGACAACTACTAAGGAGCGTTAAAATGAAAGCGATACTAACGGTAATCGGCTCTGACAGGGTCGGAATAATCGCGGCGGTGTGCGCCGCGCTCGCTAAGGACAATATTAATATTCTCGACATCAGCCAGACGGTTATGAAAGAGTATTTTACGATGATTATGCTGGTCGATTTGTCCGAGTGCAAACTGGCGTTCGGCGAAGTCGCGGAAACTATGGACGCGCTTGGAGCGCGCGAAGGTCTGTCCGTCCGTATTCAACGCGAAGACATCTTCCACGCAATGCACAGAATTTGACATTTAGAGCAGATATACGAGAGAAGAGCAGAAATCAGAGAGTAGAGCGCAGAGATACCTAATAGTAAAATTGTACGTTGATAGGTTAAGTTTTCGGATTTGGTTATTTCTGCTCTCTGCTTTCTGAACTCTGCTCTACCCCGGAGGAATTATGATTAACACAAACGAAGTTTTACAGACGCTTGATATGATAGACAGTCAGCATTTGGACGTTCGGACTATCACTATGGGCATTTCACTGCGCGAGTGCCGCAGCCCTGACGAGGTCTACGCCAAGGTTACTAAAACAGCGGAGAATCTTGTCAAAGTAGGCGCGGAGATTGAACAGGAGTTCGGCATCCCGATTGTCAACAAGCGCGTAGCGGTTACTCCGATTGCGGAGATTGCCGCCGATGATTTTGTCGCGTACGCCTACGCGCTTGACGCCGCGGCGAAACAAATCGGAGTGAACTTTATCGGAGGGTTCTCCGCTTTGGTTCACAAGGGCTTTACTCGCGGCGACGAGCGGCTAATCGCCGCGATTCCGGACGCGTTGGCGGCTACGGAGCGCGTATGCTCCAGCGTCAACGTCGCGACTACTCGCGCCGGAATAAATATGGACGCGGTTCGGCTGAT
Organism: Oscillospiraceae bacterium; assembly: GCA_031260745.1. Lineage (GTDB taxonomy): Bacteria > Bacillota > Clostridia > Oscillospirales > Oscillospiraceae > JAISJH01. The sequence goes on along the minus strand of JAISKY010000262.1, from coordinate 2,573 downwards.
GGGTGAAATCGTCAAAGCCGCCGGGCTGAACAACTGCAAGCTCGTGACGTTCGCCAACGCGGTGGAGGATAATCCGTTTATGGCGGGAGCGTTCCACGGTTCCGGCGAGGGTGAGAGCGTAATCAACATCGGCGTCAGCGGTCCCGGAGTAGTCAGAGTCGCGCTTGAAAGCTGCCGTAACGAGCCGTTTGACGTGGTTGCTGAAACGATTAAAAAGACCGCGTTCCGTATTACGCGGGTCGGTCAGCTTGTCGCGAGGGAAGCGTCGCGGCGGCTTAACGTACCGTTCGGGATTGTCGATTTGTCGCTTGCGCCTACGCCCGCAATCGGCGACAGCGTAGCGGATATTTTGGAGGAACTCGGGCTTGAAAGCGTGGGAACTCACGGAACTACCGCCGCGCTAGCCCTGTTAAATGACGCCGTTAAAAAAGGCGGAGTTATGGCGTCGGGTCACGTCGGAGGATTATCCGGCGCGTTTATCCCGGTCAGTGAGGACGCGGGAATGATACGCGGAGCGGAGCGCGGTTCGCTGACTATTGACAAGCTCGAAGCTATGACGTGCGTATGCAGCGTAGGTTTGGATATGATTGCCGTGCCAGGCGATACGTCAGCAAGTACGCTCGCCGCGATTATCGCGGACGAAGCCGCAATCGGGGTAGTCAACAACAAAACTACCGCGGTAAGGATAATCCCCGCCCCCGGTATGAACGTCGGCGACAGAGTAGACTTCGGCGGCTTGCTAGGAACCGCTCCCGTAATGCTCGTACATAATTTTTCATCGGAAGCTTTTATAACTAGAGGCGGCAGGATTCCCGCTCCGCTCCACAGCGTAAGAAATTGACGGTTGTTTAACCTAACCTCTGAAGTTTACGCGGTTAAAGCCGCGAATAATAATTCGACGCTACGCGTGAAATTTGCAAAATTTTTCTTGACAAGCGCGATTTTGTGTGCTATACTACGGTAAAGTAATAAACGAGGTCAATTCGATGATGCGTAACAGCAACCGATTTTTGGGGTTTAGCTATGGTTTTACAGACTATGGCTCTGTTGCTGTTGGGCTGAACCTCGGTTAAGTTTGAAATGACTTTCTCGGCGGAACCTGACACATCAGGTTCCGTTTTTTCTTGTTTTGACATTATATCAATAAAGCGGGTTAACACAATTCGGGAGGTTAAGATGACCGTTATAAGGATAAACGTACCGGGCAGGGAGTACGACATAATAATCGGCGCGGGCGCGGTTAGCCAATTGCCGGAGCAGCTTCGCGGACGCAAAGCGTTCGTGGTTTCCGACAGCAACGTAATGCGTCTGCACGGCGAAACTCTAACGAAAACGCTTAGCGGCTCGGAGTTCCGAATCGCCGTAATCGAGCCGGGCGAAAATTCCAAGACTATAGAGAACGCGTCCGAACTTTGGCGCGGAATGGCTAAGTTCGGGCTTAGGCGCGGCGACGCGGTAATCGCGTTCGGCGGCGGAGTAGTCGGAGATTTGGCTGGCTTTACCGCCTCGGCGTATATGCGCGGAGTTAGCTGTATTCAGATTCCGACGACTTTGGTTTCACATTTCGACAGCTCCGTCGGAGGTAAAACCGCGGTTAATATCCCGGAGGGCAAGAATCTTGTCGGAGCGTTCTGCCAGCCGGAAGCGGTTATCGCCGACATTGATTTTCTATCGACTTTACCGGAACGCGAGGTGAACGCCGGACTTGCGGAAGCCGTAAAACACTCGCTAATCAGCGGTGAAAGTTTGCCGCCGCTTGACGATTTGGAGGCGTTGACCGCGTTCAACTGCTCAGTCAAGGCGAAGTTCGTCGAAGCCGACGAGTTCGACCGCGGCGAGCGTATGTTTCTCAACTTCGGTCACACGTTCGGTCACGCGATTGAGAAATATTTCAACTTTGAGCGTTTCAACCACGGCGAAGCGGTCGCCAAAGGAATGGTGCTTGCGTTGAACGCCGGAATCGAACTGGGCGTTACGCCGGAGCGCGTCAGGGAATCCGCTCTGACAATGATGGAAAACGCGAGGCTTGACCTGACACTTGATATAAATCCCGGAGAAATAATCCCGCTGATGAACAGCGATAAGAAAAACGGAGCGGGTACGATTAATCTTGTACTGCTGAAAGACCTCGGTAAACCCGTAGTCGTACCCGTTAAGAAATTAGAGAAAAAACCCTTTGGAGTAATAAAACTTCCTCCGTCGAAAAGCGTTTTGCACCGCGGGATTATCCTATCCGCGCTGACGAACTCGCTCGACTACTCCGAATTTAACGGCGTTAGCGAGGACATTGACGCTACTCTCAGGTGTATGCGGGAGTTGAAATCAGGCGGTACGGTTCTCGACTGCGGCGAAAGCGGCTCGACGCTTAGGTTTTTAATTCCGATTGCGGCGGCGTTGGGTAGGAGCGTAAATTTCGCCGGCAAAGGCAGATTGTTGGAGCGTCCTCTTACGCCGCTGTTGGACGAGCTATCGCGGCACGGAGTACAATCCGAACTGACGCGCGACAGCTTTACGGTCAGCGGAAAGTTGAAAAGCGGAGCGTACAAACTTCCGGGGGACGTAAGCTCGCAGTT
>JAISKY010000170.1 GCA_031260745.1 Oscillospiraceae bacterium | reverse complement strand
GCGTCAGCGCTTCGTGAACGTCAGGAACGGTTACAAGTTTGTCGGAACCTTCCGACATCGTGTCTACTCCGCTTTCCTGAGTAAGACATAGGACTTCGGCGCCGCGGGCTTTGACCTCCGCGATGTTGCTTTCGAGTTTATCCAACAGCTTCGTATGAGCCGCGACCGCGACGACAAGCGTTCCCTCTTCAATCAAACTGATTGTGCCGTGTTTAAGTTCCCCCGCCGCGTAGGTTTCCGCGTGAATGTAGGAAATCTCCTTGAGTTTCAGCGACGCCTCCAGCGACGCGGCGTAATCAAGATTACGCCCGATAAAAAACACCGAAACGTGGTTAAAGTACAGCGTTGAGAGATACTGCGTAAGCTCACCGGTAAGGTCGAGCGTTTTTTGCATTTTGTCGGGTAGCTCGATAAGCTCCGTGACAATCGCGGAGTAATCGCTTTCGGCGATTGTTCCGCGCTGTTTCGCGGCGGTAAGCGCAATCAGCGTAAGCGCGGCAAGTTGAGCCGTATACGCTTTAGTCGTCGCGACCGCGATTTCCGGTCCCGCGTTGATGTACAGCGTACGCTCCGCCTCGCGAGTTATCGACGAGCCGCGAACGTTGACAATCGCTAGCGTTTTAGCTCCGAGCCGCTTCGCTTCTCTAAGCGCGGCGAGAGTATCGGCGGTTTCTCCGCTCTGACTGATGACAATCGCGAGCGTTTTACTATCCACAATCGGGTCGGCGTAGCGGAACTCCGACGCAAGAACCGCTTCGGTCGGGATTCTCGCATACTTCTCTAACCAGTATTTACCGGAAATGCCGGAATGATACGCGGAACCGCACGCGAGAATTACAATCTTACTTACGTCTTTGAAAAACTCCGAATCTATTTTTGCGTCCTCAAGGTTTATTTCGCCGTTTTGGATTCGCGGAGAAACCGTGTCGCGGCAAACTTTGGGTTGCTCGTAGATTTCCTTGAGCATAAAATGCGCATAACCGCCCTTTTGAGCCGCGTCCGCGTCCCAATCGACGCGATGGACTTCTTTTTCGATTTTTTGTCCGTACTCGTTGTAATAAGTTATTCCCTCCGAGGTTAGCACGGCAATTTCCTCGTCGTCAAGGTAAATCACGTCGCGGGTATAGTTCATAAACGCGGTTACGTCGGACGCGAAAAACGATTCGCCCTCCGCCTGCGCTACAATCAGCGGACTGTCTTTACGCGCCGCGATTAACGCGCCGGGCATTTCCGTTGATATTATACCCAAAGCGTAGTAACCTTCAAGCGCCTGAACGGCTTCGCGTACAGCCTCAAGCACATCGCCTTTGTAATAATAGTCGATTAGCTGAGCGACGACCTCAGTATCGGTCTCCGACATAAATTTTACGCCGACACTAACCAGAAACTCTTTCAGTTTACGGAAGTTCTCGATAATCCCGTTATGTACGACCGCGAAGCGTCCGGACCAGCTTACGTGAGGGTGAGCGTTCGCGTCCGTAGGGTCGCCCTGAGTAGCCCAACGCGTATGCCCGATTCCGCAAACTCCCGGCAGCGTCGCGCCGTCGTTCGTTAGCTCCGAAAGGTTTTTCAGTTTACCGCGAGCTTTTACGGTGCTTAGTCCTGTTTCCGAACCAACGCACAATCCCGCGCTGTCATATCCGCGATATTCCAGCTTTGCCAATCCGTGAAGCAAAATCGGCGCCGCCTGTTGCTTTCCGGTGTATCCCACTACTCCGCACATAAATACGCTCCTTAAAAAATCAAAAAATCCCAGATGAATAATCCGCTCTCCTATTGTAAACCCTAACACAGGAAAAATCAAGTATTTTTTGCGGAGATATATACTTTGGCGATAATATTGGTCAGAACATTTATAGTTTTGCTTGTTTTGTTCTGCGCTATGCGCTTTATGGGCAAAAGGCAATTGGCTCAACTGGAGCTTTCGGAGCTTGTCGTCGCGATTTTAATCGCGGACTTAGCTTCGCACCCGCTTCAGGACGTAGGGATTCCGCTTACGAACGGAATTATCCCCGTTCTGGTATTACTGTGCGGAGAAATCCTAATCAGCGGCGCGGCGATGAAAAGCAAAAAGTTCCGCGACTTGGTGTGGGGTAAACCCAGCGTACTTGTCGAGAACGGCAAAATCGTAATGCGGGAACTTCGCTCCAATCGTCTTTCAATGGACGAGCTTGCGGAGTCTTTACGCAAGAAGAACATATTTGACCTCGCGAATGTGCGTTACGCGATTCTCGAAACCGACGGTACGATTAACGCTGTGCCGTACGAGGACAAAGACAAGGAGGACGGCAATGGCTAAAGAAATAGCGGCGATGGTAATTTTAGCCGCGTTGATTGTAGGCGCGTTTGTTAATGTCAGGCTCGCGAACGGGTTGACCTCGGAACTAACCGACGCCGTCAACTCCGTAGAGCGTGACGACGACGCGGAGCGCGCGCTTGAGATTTGGCTGAACGCAAGGGGTTATACTCACACGATTCTACGGCATACGGAGATTGACGCGGTAACGGAGGATTTTTACGCCTTGCTGTACGCTTTACGCGCCAACGGCGATGTGGAAACCGCTAAACAGCGTCTGATTTGGCGGTTGAACAGCATTCGCGAAATGGAAAAGTTAAGCGTTGGTACAGTATTCTAGGGGCGTCAGGTATTGCGTCGCTATGCGTTAATGTAAAACGGGCGGACACAGGTCCGCCCATACGGCTGTGGATTTGCGTTTTAGGCGCGAGCCTAGAAACGCGTGAAATACTCGCCCTTTACCATACGCGCGCCTGCGTCCTCAATTACTTTCAGTACCGCGTCGCGGTTAAAGCGAGTGATTCCGATACGCTCCTGCGGCGTAGCCTGAACGGTTCTAGCCCAGGTTTCCATCTCCACAAGACACGGAGCTGTTCCGTTGCCGCTACCTCCGGCTGCGGCGATTAAGCTGAACTGTTTACCCGCCGCCCAGCTGCCGCCCTCGCGGAACGCCTCGCAGCGGCGATAGCGGTCGATGAAATACTTCATACGCTCCGCGGGTTGTCCGAAGTAGACGGGAGTGACGATAAACACGCCCTCCGAGTCCTTGATTTTCGCTTGGATTTCGGGTAAAATGTCGCCGATAACGCATTTCGCGGTATTCCGACACGTTCCCCAACCGTCGCCGCAGACTTTGCAAGGCTCCAGTTTAGCGGCGCTGATGTCGATAAGTTCCGCCTTACCTCCCGCGCCGACGATTCCGTCAACTGCGGCTTTACCCGCGGCGGCGGTCAACCCGTCCGTGTTAGGGCTTGCTGTGATTACGATGTACATTGTATATCC
>JAISKY010000120.1 GCA_031260745.1 Oscillospiraceae bacterium | reverse complement strand
CAGACGGCAGAGTCATTTCGGATTCCTCGCGCTCCAAAATCTCAACGTAGGCCGCGAACATATTCGCCTTGTCCGGGCTAATCGCGATGACCCCGCCGCCGTCGTCAGGCTCCGGAGTTGATGTCGGAGTTGGAGTTGGAGTTGCCGTTGCCGTTGGCGACGGAGTTGCTGTCGCCGCCGGAGTTGCCGCCGGAGTTGCCGCCGGGGTTGACGTCGGAGTTGGCGTCGGAGTTGGCGTCGCGGAGGGACGCTCCGTTACCACGGACGCTCCGCCGGGGAATTCCGCTGTATTGTCCGCGCCGCAAGACGCGAACGTAACTACAAACACCGCGATTAGCAAAATCGCCGTTAATTGTCTTATTTTCATTGTTAGACCTCCATAGGATATTTATTTCGCGCCGGGGTTAACCGGCGCGGATTTTTCATTCTTCATTATTTAATCAGCGTAAGTAATCCGCCGATTAGCGGCATAGGTTTCGTTTTACCCTGAACCGCGTTGACTATGCCGAGTACGCCGCGCCCGCGGGCTGACCGCAGGACGGGCAGAACTTTACGCCGTCGTCGATTTGAGTTCCGCAATTTGAACAAAATGCCATTTTAATATTCTCCTATAATTTTATTTTGTAAAATACTCCGATTATTGTTTGCCGAAGAAACTGCCGATGCCGATACCGCCGATTACGCTGCCCTCGTCCTTGCCGCCTTTGCCGAGTTTGCTAGCCGAGATAATATTATCCGCGAGCCGCGAGAACGGCAGCGATTGCAGCCAAACCGTACCAGGTCCGGTAAGCGTCGCCAGCGCAAGTCCCTCGCCGCCGAACAGCGCGGTTTTTATGCTGCCCGAAAACTGTATGTCGTAGTTCACGCTTGGCGTCAGAGCGACCAGACACCCCGTGTCGAGTTTCAGCGTTTCGCCCTCCGCGAGGTCTTTCTTGATTATCGTGCCGCCCGCGAACATAAACGTCAGACCGTCGCCGTCAAGACGCTGCATTATGAAACCCTCGCCGCCGAACAGCCCTACGCCGAGTTTCTTCTGGAGCGCGATTCCGATTGATACGCCCTTAGCGGCGCAAAGGAACGCATCCTTTTGACAAATCAGCGTACCGCCGTAGTCCGACAGGTCGAACGGAACAACTTTACCGGGGTACGGCGCGGCGAACGCGACACATTTTTTCTCCGCCGCCTGATTCGTGAACGTGTTCATAAACAGGCTTTCGCCCGTCAGCATACGCTTACCCGCAGACAGGAGTTTGCCGCCAAGCCCCGAGTTCTGCGACTGCGCCGAACCGTCGCCGAAAATCGTGTCGGTGGCGATTGCGCTGTCCATATACATCATCGCGCCGGCCTCGGAGATGACCGTCTCGCCGGGGTCAAGCATAATCTCCACGAACTGGAGGTCGTCGCCGTAAACGGTGAACTCTACCTCGTCCATACGTTTCATTGGAATATACACTTCCTCAACAGCCGGGATTTCCTGAACCGCCGGAATCATCGGAGCTACCGGAGCCGCCGGAACTACCGCCGGAGATGTCGCCGCGACCGCGCCCGCGACCTGGGGCGCTCCGCAGGATACGCAGAACCTCGCGCCGTCGGCGATTTGAGTTCCGCAATTAGTACAAAATGCCATTCTTTTATTCTCCTTTTTTGGTTTTAATTTTGTTCCCTCCAAAGTTTGTGTTACTCCGCGAGTTTCCACATCGCATCGTAGTCGTCCTTGATGTCCTTGAAATCCTGCGCTCCGCTGTACAGCCAGAATTGCTCGCCGCCAATCAGAGCGGTATTTTTGTAGGTCTCGGCATCGTACCACAAACCGTCGAGCGAGTACGTTTCGATTTTCGGCACTCGGTGCAGTATTTCCCAGGTGACTTTGCCATTGTCGCGGTAGAGGTAATCCGTAACGCTCAGCGTCAGCGTGTTGCCCTCGATTGACCACGCTCCGGTCTTGAACCTCGTACGTGAGGTTTCGTCGTATTGGCTTTCCGCCCAATAGAATATGCCGTTTTCCTCGAGCAGCAGCCGCTCCGCCCAGCCCGAGCCTAAAACTGGGCTTCCGTGCCACAGTCCGGCGTACGAGTCGGTCCTGGCGTTAGCGCTCCGACCTCCGGCTTTCACGATATTGGAGTATGGCGCGGTAATCTCGCCGCCTTTCGGCGGGTAATAGACGAACCGCATACGAAATTCATAGGTTTTTTCCCACAAATTGGGGTCTTTGTCCTTGCCGACGTACCCGGTGACGTAATATCCGTCTATGTCGGTCGTGAAGTAGGGGAAAATGTCGCCGTTGGTTTTGTAGTCGCTCTCCGACGCCCATTTTCCGCCGTCGATTCTCCAGTCGAGCCACAGCGTAAGGTCGCCCGGCTCGGAGTTGTCGAGGATTTTCTGCGCCTCCGCCGGAATATCGTAGTAGAACATAAACAGCCATTTTTCCTGGTCGGTTTCCGCAGGCTCAAACTCCGTAATATACGGACTTCCCGGCGACACGGTCGAACCGCCGTTTATATTTCCGCTGAAATGCTCAAATACCCTGTATGCCATAATTATCGCCTGTTCGCGAGTGCATATCCCTTTTGGCAAAATCTTACCGTCAACGCCCAGAATAAACCGGTAACTTAGCATATAGTTCATATAGGTTTGCGCGTAGGCGGAAACTTCACTTTTGTCGGGGAAATCAGGCGTTCCGTAACCGCCGCTGTCCAGCGCCGTTGAAATTCCCGCGGCTTTCTCGACTGTCCTGCCCAGCATCGCCGCAATCTGTTCCCGCGTCGCGTTGCCGTACGGGTTGAACTTGCCGTCCCCGACTCCGTTGACGATTCCCAGCAGATATGCTTTAAGGACGAAATCAAGACTTGTGTCGCTGAAAGTATCCGATGGCGCGGGCAGAGCCTCTTTGCCAGTCAAGTTCTCATAAAGCTGTACGGCAAGCGCCGCAAACTCCGCTCGCGTTACATATTTCGTCATATCCGCGCCAAGCAGCGTTCGGGGTATCAGCGCGGCATTGTAGGCTTTTTCAAGCTCCGGAACCGCCCATTCGGACGCGTTCGCCCAAGCGGGATTGCCCGACGCCATATTCACAACGGATTGGTAGCCGTCTCGCTCTGTCCGGACTTTTACCGCTAAATTCGTTTGAGCGTCCAAAGACGGCGGAGCCGCCATTGCCGTGACAGCGGCTAAATTGAGAATCGTAATCAGCGCAAGCAATAGCGCCGCAAGTTTCGTTTGATTAGCTTTCATTTTTCATTTCCTCCTAAATTGTTTGTGTTTCTTCCGCGCTACCGCACTGACAATCCTCGTCTAGCGACGAAATGTACAGGCAGTCGTCGCAAATACGACAACCGCAGCGCGGACAGCGGTTGAATACCGAGCTTGCCTCGCGGTTAGCGCGTTCGTAGGCTTCCTCGTGCTGCTGATTCCAGAGCATTGAGCGTATCTTCTCGTCAAGCGGAGGCTCGAATCCGGCTAGGTTAAACTCGTAAGCGTCGCTACGCCACTCCTTGCCGCAGCGGTCGCAGTAGAACGCGAACGCGAATTTGTCCCGCTCGGACAGGTCTTTATATTGCCGGGTTATTGATTTTAACATAGGCGTCTCCGTTTCTCTTTTGTCTGCCGAACACGGGCGGTTTTTGTTGTCATTTCGTCGCACCGGCTTTCGTTTTACTTTTTAGGATTCCGTGACCGTGAATCCGGTCGGAATCTCAAACAATTCAGGCAGAGGTTGGTTCGAGTAACCCGTAATCAGCATTACGCTTGGCGCGTCATCGTCGGGTATCTCAATCGCGAATACATCACCGTCTTTCAGGTAATATTTACCGTAGGAGTTGCCGCTGTTTGAGCCATACTCAACGTACGGTAGCGATTCGCCGTTGATGTTACCGGTGCCCTGACTTAGGATTGCGAAATCATCATAGTTGGTGTCAAGCGCTTCGAGGTCAGACGCTGTTGACCTCCGTTTTGTCATAGTTTCATTTTCCACGTCGATGTCGTAGGTATATCCGTCGCGGGTTACGGTACGCGAGGTAAATGTCATATCACCGAGAGTGAACTTCATAATCGTGCCGTACACGTCGCCTTGTTGCGAGTTGTAGCCGGTAACTTCAATACCGTCAATCGACATTGTAAAGCCTAACGTATACGTTCCCGTCGTTAGCGTCTGCAACATCGGCGGAAGTCCGCCGGCGGAGGGGTCAAAATCGGGTTCGTCGTTAGACGTAATCGTACCCTCGAAATGCGATAGCGTTATGGTATATCCGTTTGTGTCCCATTCAAATTCTATCAGCAGAATATAGCCCGGTTGAACCGCGTTTTTCGCGAGTTGTATGCCGCTGTTTACCAGAAGAGTGAAATTCCAGTCGGTCACGAAAGTGAAACCTTCATTGTCCTGCAAATAGTCGGCGTAGGAATGTAATTCCGAGCCTTGGTTCGTACCCGGAACGCTATATGTGCAGGACGTGTACGGGTCAACATTGTCGCCCGAACCGCCGCCAGCGCCGATAAGCTCACGAGTTACCCCCAACGCCGCCGTAATTGACGTGACGGTATTGTCGTTAAGTACATACGTATCTTTCGCGACCAAAAGGGGCAGAGCGTCTAAGTTAGTTTCAATGTCCGCGCTGACGGTCGGCGACGGGTCGGGAACGGAAACGGGAGTAGCGGACGGCGAGGACGGAACAGCCGCGACGGGAGTTACCTCGCCCTCGCCCCACATCAGCGAAATCGTGTAACCCGTTTTTGTCCAGTCGAGCTGAACGACGACCATATAACCGTCTTTCACGGAGTTTCGCGCGAGCTGAATGTTCGTTCCGGTGGCGGTAGAGAAATCGAAACTTGTGATAAACTCAAAACCTTCTTTTTCTTTCAAATACGCCGCGTATTCCGCGAGTTCCACGCCTTGATTGCCGTCGGTTTCGTAGACGAACGTCTTAGTATGCACGCCGTTGCTGACCGAGGACGCGGCGCTCACGACCTTACGTTCCTCGCCGAGCGCGAGTTTGATTGACGGAACTTTATCGTCGACGATTTCGTAATATTCCAACGCCGCCGCGGTTTTCAGAGCGTTCGGAAGTACGACAAACACGACAATAAGCGCGGCGGCGGCTCCGACCATGATAAGTCCGAGAATAACGAACAAAACAACAGGTATTTTCCTTTTTTTCTTAACTTGAGCCGGAGCGTTTGTCTGCTGTTGCTGCGGCTGCTGCCATACCGTTTGCGGTTGAGCCGCAGGTTGCGGCGGCGTAGGTTGAGCCGCGACAGGTTGAACGGGCGCCGTCTGCTCGACGGTCGCTCCGCAATTAGCGCAGAAGCGCGCGCCGTCCTCTAGTGGTGTTCCGCAATTAGCGCAGTATTTCATTGTATTTTCCTCCGAATTCTTTTTTTTTTAATATTTTTTTGCGTTTGGGTTGCAGGGAGTGGCGTGGGTTTCGGTTCCGCTTATTCCGAGAGGACAAGCGGTGGCAGGCACAGGCATATAGCTGAAATCTACTTCAACTTGTTCCCCCGCTCGGGTCATTTCCCGAACCGGACGAACGCGGCCGCGACGACGACGAACACGATGACGATGACGACCAACGCGGCGACGACTATGACAACCGACGCGCCCTTTTTCGCACCGGAGCCGGGGTTTTGCGCGAGCATCATATCGTTTGGATTGTCCGGGTCGCAGAATACGTCTATCTCATCGCCGACGTTCCTGGCGGTGTAGCTGACATACGAGCCGGTATACGCCCGGCCGTTCACCGAATAGGACAGTTGATGTAGGTACTGCTTGCGCGGAGCCGTCATATAATCGGAAGTGCTCATACTGACCCTGAGGCGCGTATCCAAGCTCACGCTAGTTACGACAGCCTTAGCCGGCACGCCTTTCGAGCGCATACGCCCACGCCGCAGATAATACCGCGAGAGGCTATACACGAGTGAGATAACCACGAAAACGATAATGACCGCGACTAGGTTGATATTTTCCATATCGTTTATCTCCTTTCTTCAAAATTCTGAATTTTACTTATTAATCGGTCCGTACGAATATACTTCGCCGTCCTGCACAACGTACCAACCGCTCTGCGAGTAGTGCGGTTGTCCGGCGAGGTCTGTCATACGATACTTGGAGAAGTACAGCCCGTCGCCGAGGTATTTATGCTCTATCTTAATATCCTCGCTCCAAACAATGGATTGGAACGACCGCGTTTGCTCCGCGCCGAATTTCAGGTCGGCAACATCGGCGAAATCGACATTCCCGTCGGAATAGAACACCTCAAAAAGCGGCTCGATTACGTCACCTTCTTCAAGTTGGCGCAGTTCTTTGCTCGGCAGTCCCGTAGTCGCGTCGCTGTCTTTACGCGCGCCGTAAATATTAAAGGTGATGTCCTCCGGATTCGTGACTAATCCCTCGCTATCGGCATTTTCCAAAAGAATGGTGTTTTCAACCAGTAACGTAAAGGGTTCTCCGTTCAGCAAAACTGGTACGCGCAAAGTACGCGTGACCTTATCTTCGTTCAGTTGCGGCGTTTCATCGGAATAGACGCTAATCAACGCGCCGCCCAGAGAATACCAATAGCCCTTGAACCCGTCGCGTAAGGTCATATTGCCCTGAGCGTCCACTTCCTGAGCAAAGTGAAACTCATAACCAAGGCTAACCGCGCCTTTGGCGTTGTCATAGCTTAGACCCTCGGTGTTTTCAGCTAAAACGTAGTAGCGCTCGGAAGTGATATTCGCGATGTTGTTTTGGAGTTCGGCGTCCAAAGTCATCAGGAAACCCATCGCGCCTTTCTCGCCGCGTACCGGATAACCGTTCAGTTGTTCCAGCCCGGAGTTGGGGAACGCCTCCAGCGGCACAGGCTCGACTGATAACGCGTTGATATAGTCCGCGCCCTGCTGTGAAAGTTCGCCTTTCAGCGGATATTCGTACAGATAACGGAATCCCTCGCTTACGCCCAGTTCCGAGAAAATATCCAGCGCCTTGACGTCGCCGCTGTAAATGAAGTAACACGCCAGACCGCTTGCCTCACCGCGTAAGGAACCTTTGACATTGTAGACTACGCAGTCGGCAAGCGCGGACAGTACGGCTTCTTCTCCGTCCAGTAATGACGCGGTGTTACGCATCAGGTGTCCGAGGTCAACCATATCGTAGTCGCTGACGCCGTTGCGGCCTACTCCGTAGCTCTCGGCCGCGTATGCCGCGCCCTCGAACGCGCTGTAAAACGTCAGTTTTTGCTCGTATGCTTTAAGCAGAGCCTCGTCGCCCACGGCGCGGTACGCGGCCAGCAACGGCGCGAAACGACTTAGGTCGGTTACGGATAGCGTGATGTTCTCGGTGAAGTTGTACTGTTCGCAGGTTGCGTAATAGCTGTCGCAGATGGCTTTGCCAAGCTCCGCGCCGTCCATAGTGGTGTCGGCTCCCAACGCGGTAAACAGCCCCGTGTAATCCCAGCCGAAACCGGGTTCAGATTCCTCGGAGGCCACCAGATAGCGCGTGGAATCGCTTAGCATTTCAGCTACCTCAACGGTAGCCATAAGGCACGCGTCGAATCCTACCATCTCATACATACCGGAAACCGCGGGTACGTCCTGAAAAGCCTGACGCATTTCCGGCAGCGAAAGCAGATTGCCGTCATACAGTTCGTCCATTGCCACACCGAGCAAACTACCGCCGCCGTGGTCCCAGAAAATGACCGCCTGATGCTCCGCGGGATAATTCTCGTTGCAAAAGCGAAGGAAATCGGCTAGCGTCTGCGGGTCGCCCATATTTGCCGAGGGTTGACTTTCCAACTCCGTCAGGACATTGCCGCTGTATAAGTAACGTCCAATCACGTCCGGCTTAATAAAGTCGTTTTTCCACTCCTTCGCGCCGCCCGTTTCGATAATGACGGTAACATTATCCGGCAGAGCGACCTTCAGCATCTCACTTAGGTCGGAGGTAGCGGCTCCTCCGGCTTCCGGACGGTCGCTCTTACTGCCGCTCTCCAAATCGCTGCCGCAGAGATACCAGTAGACAGCCCAAGTACCCGGAGGTCCGTCATAAGTAGATATATGCTCTGGCGCGGCGGTGGTTAAGGGCGTTCCGCCTATGACAACAGAGGGGTTCGTATTCCAGATTGTACGGTTCGTTTCGTCTCCGCACCCGACCAGCGTGAACATAAGCGCCAGCATAATTGCGATTGCTGTTATTCGTTTCATAATAGTAATCTCCTTTGCCGTTAGGCTCTTTTCAGTTAATCTCCGCGCCGCAGTTGGCGCAAAATTTTGTGTTCGGGTTCTGAGCCGCTCCGCAGTTTGGACAGAACCGCTGTCCTACGGTTTGCCGAAGCGGTGAGGCGGAGGCTAAGCGTTTTTTGCGTCTGCTCCCGCGTACGGACAGCAGTACAATCAGTACCGCAGCGGCGGCTAACAGCGCTATGCCAAGCAGTGGTCTGTACCGTACCCACGCGATGGCGGCTACTATGAACGACCACGCGAAGCCCAACAGGAACGCTATTAGTCCGGTTCCCGCGCCTACAATGTTTCCGATGAACGGCACCACTTTGGCGATAGTTCCCAGCGGAGCGAATATCAGTCCGATACCGATAATAACCAGTATCATTCCGATCGCGCGAAGAATCCACGTCATAACCGAGTTGCCCTTTTCCGCGCTTTCCAGCATAGCCTCCGATGTGGATACTCCGTTTGCGACAAGCCAGAATCCGCCACCGTTGGAGGACGTGAACTCCGTAAACGTATCGCCCTTAACTACGGCAATCAGGCTTATTTCGCCGCCTTTTCTCTGAGCGTATGTAATCCGCGCGTCGCCGACATTAGGACTTGACGCAGACGCGCCGATGTAGATTGTGCCGCCGCTTACCGAAGTTTGCGAGCTTATAGCGTCAAGTTTATCCCGCGGCATGGACAATTCCACCGATTCGTCTTTGCCAATGGAGCTTTTCATAAATTCCGGGATTCGATACGCTCCGAACGCCACATTCGGCGCGGTCAGCGTCAAATCCTCAATTTGTACGAGCGCGGTATTCTCGTGTCCCGACGCGACCTCAAACTTAGACGAGTCAACAGGCTCGTCAACCCA
>JAISKY010000112.1 GCA_031260745.1 Oscillospiraceae bacterium | reverse complement strand
CAAAGACGGCAAGATTTCATCCGCTCCGGAGCTAGAGCGCCGCATTGATTTTTATCTGCGTTATTATGACGGTTACGGCGCGATTATTGTTCAGATGAACGTAGAAGATACGCGTAACGGCGTCGCGGAATACTTAATCGGCAAATACGGCGATAAGGTTATCATTGAGCTTAAATGGGGACAGGGCGCGAAAGACATCGGCGGAGAGATTCAGGTAACCGCGCTTGATTACGCGATTTTCCTTAAAGAGCGCGGATATATCGTAGACCCCGACCCGACTTTGCCTGCGGTTCAGGACGCGTTCAACAGCGGCGCTATTAAGTCGTTCGCGCGTCACAGCCGTCTCGGTTATACCGATAAAAACAACTATAACGAAGTTCGCAAGGACTTTATGGATTCCGTCGCGTATCTGCGTAAGTTGGGCTATAAGCGCATAACGCTGAAAACCGGTTCCTATGGAATGGAAGCGCTCGCGATGTCGATTAAGTTTGCGACCGAGGCGAAACTTGACCTGCTGACGGTTGACGGTTCCGGCGGCGGTACTGGTATGAGTCCGTGGAATATGATGGAATCGTGGGGAGTTCCGTCGATTAATCTTCACGCCAAAGCGTACGAGTACGCTCAACTGTTATCGGCGAAAGGTCACGATGTAGTTGATATGGCGTTCGCGGGCGGAATCGCGCGTGAGGACCAGATTTTCAAGGCGCTGGCGTTGGGCGCGCCATATACCAAGCTGATTTGTATGGGACGCGCGCTGATGGTTCCGGGATTCCTCGGCTCTAACATTGAGGGCGCGTTGTATCCCGACAGACGCGAGAAAGTTTGCGGTAACTGGGATTCTCTGCCTGCGAGCGTAACCGCGTTCGGAAGCACTCCTGAGGAAATCTTCGCCGGATATTTCGACGTTAAGAACAAAGTCGGAGCGGACGAAATTAAGGATATTCCGTTAGGCGCAATCGGAGTTTGGACGCTTGCGGATAAACTTACCGCAGGATTACAACAGCTAATGGCGGGCGCGCGCCGCTTTAACATCTCCGAGATTTCTCGCGGTGACATTTTTGCCGCTAACCGCGAAACCGAGCGTGAAACCGGAATCCGCTTTATTACGGACGTAGGCGACGAAACCGCGAAATTAATACTGAATCAGTAAACCCTTAAATTCTGAGTTAAAATAACAAGACTGCCGATTATTAGGCGGTCTTGTTATTGTTTTGTTGTGAGCCGGCAAGCGTATTAACTGTGAATGAATATTGGTATTTTGTCGGTTATATTGAAAGTTTTTCACAGTTTGAGAAAATTATGCTTGCATTTTTGGATACTTTGTAGTATAATAATGAAGAACGACAACGCGATATTAGGCGATTTTCGCTAAATATTATCGTTCGTTCGGAGTCAGCATAAATAAAAAATAAACGGAGGTAAATCTTATGAAAACCAAACGAATCCTTGCAATTGTACTTTCCGCTCTTATGATGTTCGCAATATTTGCGGCTTGTAATAACGACAATAGCGGAAATACTTCCGGCAACGGAACAGCTTCAGGCGGCTCGGTATATTTCTTCAACTTCAAACCGGAGCAAGACGAGGCATACCAAAAGATTGCGAAGCAGTATACTGAAGCCACAGGCGTCGCGGTAAAAATCGAAACGGCGGCGGCGGGTACTTACGAGCAAACGCTTCGCAGTGAACTCGCGAAAAATGAAGCCCCGACAATTTTCCAGGTTAACGGTCCCGTTGGTTACGCGGCGTGGAAAGATTATACCGCCGATTTGACAGGCAGTGAGCTTTACAAGCACCTGGGCGACAAGTCGATGGCTATCACAGGCG
Source organism: Oscillospiraceae bacterium (assembly GCA_031260745.1). GTDB lineage: Bacteria > Bacillota > Clostridia > Oscillospirales > Oscillospiraceae > JAISJH01. The sequence goes on along the minus strand of JAISKY010000112.1, from coordinate 936 downwards.
ACGACGGAAAAGCCTACGCCGTACCGTTCGTAATTGAAGGCTATGGTATTATCGTCAATAACAAAATATTAGCGAAATACTTTGCGCTTGGCGGCGCGAAAGCCGCAAGCATTGACGAAATCAACTCGTTCGCTAAACTCAAGGAAGTCGTTGAGGATATGCAGGCGCGTAAAGCGGACCTCGGCATTGACGGAGTGTTCGCGTCCACAAGTCTTGCTAAGGGCGAGGATTGGCGCTGGCAAACTCACCTGATGAACGTACCTATGTACTACGAGTGGAGTACGGGCGGCACAGACCTTTCTGACTCCGCCGCGACAAACGAAATCACCTTCAAATTCAGCAATAACTTCAAGAATATCTTTGACTTGTACCTAAATAACTCCACCATAGCGCCCTCTATGACCGGCAGTAAGAGCGTTGACGACTCAATGGCGGAGTTCGCGCTTGGCAAAGCGGCGATGGTACAAAACGGTAACTGGGCGTACGGGCAAATATCAGGCGTAAGCGGTAACACCGTTCAGCCGGAGGACGTAACTTTCCTGCCGATTTACATAGGCGCGGACGGCGAGGCGAAACAGGGACTGTGTATCGGTTCCGAGAACTTCTACTGTATAAACTCCAAAGCGTCGGCGGCAAACCAACAGGCGTCGCTTGATTTTCTGGCGTGGCTGTATACCGACCCCGCGGGAATTAAACTCGTCGCGGAAGAACTTGGTTTCATAGCTCCGTTTGATACGTTCGCGGACAACGCGAAACCGTCCGACCCGCTTGGCAGTCAAGTCGTTGAGTGGAACGGTAAAAGCGGTATTCAGAACGTGCCGTGGAACTTCACCGTGTTCCCCAGCCAGCAATTCAAAGATAACTTCGGCGGTAACTTGTTAGAGTACGCTCAAGGTCACGTAGAATGGTCTGAGGTTAGCGACGCGGTAATATCCG
>JAISKY010000086.1 GCA_031260745.1 Oscillospiraceae bacterium | reverse complement strand
GTTTTTTACATTCAGCTTTGACCCGATTAATTAACAGTATGACGTTAACGCAACGGCGGACAAAGCCCGGCACCCATAATGAGTTCGGACATTTGCATAATGTAAATACGTTTCAAATACACGGTTTTGTTCCTCCGATAAAATTGTCGGTATTATATCACATAGTATTGAGGTTGTCAAGTTTTATTTTTACAATAATATCCGCTAATGACAGCCAATGTTTCAATTTGTGTTAACCTAAATCTGGTGAAATAACAAATTTGCTTTTTTCCGCTTGCCGAAAATTTGAGTGTATGGTATAATGATAACAAAATAATTTATTGGAGGCAAAAATATGTTTAGGACAAGTTACACCGCGTTAACGGAAGCTCAAATCAGCGCGATAGTCAAAGAGGGCGCGCCGAAAACCTGCTGCGCGTCGGACGCGTTGGCGGGAACAAAGTTAAACATAGTTACCGACAACGGTCCGAAGTTGGCGTACGCGTTCGCCGACGCAAAAAACCTGACCGTAGCGATTGACGGAGCCGCGCCAATCGCCGCGGAGTATTCCGCGCTTACGCTGAAAGGCGTCGTTTTGCTCTCGCACCTGATTCCGGGAACTCAAACGGGATACTCGGTAATCTGGGATAAGAAAACCGACATCGTAACCGTTTACGAGTATTGGCTTGCTTGCTCGGAACTGAAATATCCGCGCGAAACCGCTCGTGAAATCTATTTCGGCTACGCCGCTAAAGACGGAGTCGCAGCGCCTGAAACCCGCCATACCTACACAAATCGTTTGGAGAATAAATCCATCGTTTGGACGGACGGCGACAACAGAATTCTTGATATTTACAACGCGACGATGTATTGTTCGTTTATCGAGATTAGCGACCCGGAAAGCGGTATTCCTATCGCTGCCCCGTCGGATTATCTGAAAATCAACGAGGAAGTCTACATCTACTCGCGTATGGAGGCGGAGTTCTCAGGTATTCTTACGCTTAAAGTTATTGACCTGTACTCTCTGACCGCGATTAGCGTACGGTTCGGAATCGACCAAAGCGATAAGTTTGAGTGGCGTATGTACACCGCAAAGGGTGAACTTGCCGGACAACTTGCGACCTTCTCCAACTTCACGGATTACGGCGGAGCGAACGATTTCAATAAGGTCGGAGCGCCGGGCGTAGAATTTCCGACAGCTCGCCCCAAGGGACAAAGAGCTATTTACCGCGTTCACGGCGAATATGCCGATTACACCGAGGAACAAGCCCGCAATTCCGGTCAAAGGCCTACCAGTTTCCCGAAAGCCGGACAAATGCAAATGCCTACCGGCAACTCTCTGCCGGCGACCGATTACCTGTCAGGTAAAGAATTTACGTTGCGTATGGATAACGGATTTGCGGTTGAGTACAAAATCGCCGATTTTGAGTCGCTTCAATGGCGTTATCCCGGCGAATCCGCTTGGCACGACGAAACCTACCGCGCGTTTGAGAGCGGTGAAGAATTGATTTTCTTCGCGCACATTCAGACCGGACTTGAATTTGGACAGGCGATAAAAGCCGCAGTTGATTTCTCGAACGGACTTGTTACGATTCTGCACTCACGTCAGGGCAACGGTCACGCGTGGCGTGAAGTCGGCTACGACGTGCTGTTCGGAGTTATTGAGATTGACGGAATTACTCCGCCGGAACTTCTGCGCCACACATTTACGACGGATTTGGTAGGAAACGCGTTCACGTGGAACTACTCCGGAGGCGCGGACGGTTTAACGTCAATGCACATGTACTCATCGCCGTGGGGCTACTCGTGGACGATATTCCTCGGCAATCAGGAAGGCGGAATGTTATGGACTTCGCCTTGCTCGTACATTAAACTTCGCGAGGAAGCGTATATAATGAGTTGGGTAGAGGAAACCTCTGCCGGAGGTCAGGGAACGGTTCTGATTAACACCCGTACAATGCACGATGCGGGCTTTATGTACGGCGCGTTTGACCCGTTCGCGAAACCCGGCGAAAAGTCCGAGCCTATGGTAGGACTGTCAAGCCTCGGAGCTTATGGCAGAGCTGCCGGTAAGCTCGATATTATGAAGCACTTTGTACCAAAAGTGAAATAAAACCAAAGCATACCAAATTAAGGAGAGAGAAAATGCAAAAAACGCAAAAAACCCTGGCACTGTTAATGGCGATTGTATTGGTTATCGCCCTGTTCGCCGCTTGCTCCGGCAGCGGTGACACCGGAGTAACTACCGATGCGCCCGCCGCGACTTCCACTCAGGCAGCCGCGCCTACGGCAACCCCCGCTCCTACGGAGGGTACGGAAACCGAACCTCCGGAGGAAACAAATATTCTGCAACCGGCTCCGGCGGAACTTCCGCGCGCGGGCGATAACCTCGCCGTTGATTCTTCGGGCAATCGCAAATACGAGGTTGACGGCAAATATCCTACTTCGTATTACGAATACGAACTTCCGCTGACGACAAGTATGGGCGACGACACGTTTTCTATATTCACGTTCTTGTTTGACGATACATACCTGAACGGTGAG
>JAISKY010000263.1 GCA_031260745.1 Oscillospiraceae bacterium | reverse complement strand
CGTGAATATGGGCTACGAAATCAAAAACGGAAAACTCGGCAAAGCAATCCGCGACACGACTATTTCCGGCGTCGCGTTCGACTTACTGAAAACGGTGACGATGATTTCCGGTGAGATGACGTGGAGTTCCAGCGGAATGTGCGGCAAAAAACAGCCGATGCCGGTTGGAATGGGCGGCCCAAGCGTAAAATGTAAAGTGAACATCGGAGGTCGGTAAATAATGAATAACGAATTGAGAAAAATATCGGAGTTCGCGCTTGACGCGCTGAAAAAACAGGGCGCGGACGGCGCGGAGGTTACGCTTTCAAAAGGTCGCACCGACGAGCTTAACGTAGACGCGGGTGAGTTCTCGCTTATGCGGACGACGTTTAACTCGTCGCTTAGTATCCGCGCGTTGGTCGGAGGTCGTAAGGGTACGGCTACGTACAACAGCCTTGACGACGACACGGTTGAAAAAGCCGTAGCCGCCGCGATTAGCTCCGCGAAAAGCTCCGAAGTTGACGATGCTGAATATATCGCGGAAAACATCGGCGAACACAGTTTCGAGTTCGGAGCGGGCGATTGCGAACTTGATAAACTCTATGACCGAATCGGCGAGTATATGGAAACGGTAAAATCTGAATATCCGTTGGTCGATATAATGCAGCTTGTTACGCAATATCAGGTGTCGGAGGATTATTACGCGAACTCCAACGGCACAAGGATTTCCTCCAAAGACGCGGCGTATGTTTTCGACGTCGGATTTTCGGCGCGCGACGGCGATAAGACCTCGTCTATGAGCGGTTACGGTTTCTTGACGGAGAATCTTGACAAGTCGTTTATGGAGAACGCGGAAATGCGCCGTATGCACCGCGAAATGGAGAAGCAACTTGACACGGTTTCGGTACAGGGTAAATTTGTAGGTAAGCTGTTGGTTTCGCCGGATTGCCTAAGCAGTTTTATCAGCTCGGTATTCGGCAATTGCGTCAGCGACGGGTCGCTAATCGCGGGCGACAGTCCGTGGAAGGACAAACTCGGCGAAGTCGTAGCCGACCCGCGGTTGAGTATAACGCTTGACCCGCTGAATCCGGAGATTATTGGCAGAGCGCGGTATACCTCCGACGGTCATATCGTAGAAAAACAGGATATTATTAAAGACGGCGAGCTTGTAGGGTTCAGATTAGCGCAATACGGAGCGAAAAAGACGGGGCTTAAACGCGCGGGAAATTACAGCGGCTGCTACATTATGGCTCCGGGCGATAAATCGTATGACGAGCTGCTTGCGGGAATAGGCGACGGCTTGCTGATTAACAGGTTTTCCGGCGGTTCGCCCTCGACGAACGGCGATTTCAGCGGAGTAGCGAAAAACAGTTTCCTGATTAAAGACGGTAAAGTCACCGACGCGGTAAGCGAAACGATGATTTCCGGCAACTTGCTTGATATGTTGAAAAGCGTAGTCGGAATCAGCCGCGAACTTATCACGGACGGTTCAAAAGTTTTGCCGTGGATTGTGTTTGACGGCGTGACAATCTCCGGAAAGTAGTGACTCACCCGTTTGAGCCAATATACGATGAAAACTGCGAGAAGCTGATTCTCGGAACATTTCCGAGCGTACAATCCCGCGAGTTCGGATTCTACTACGGACATCCGCGCACTAGGTTTTGGAGCGTACTCGCGGCGGTTTATTCAGAGCCGGCGGCGATGACAATCGCGGAGAAAACAGCGTTTCTGTTAAGGCACAGGCTCGCGCTGTGGGATGTGCTTGAATCCTGCGAAATTACGGGTTCAGATGATTCAAGCATACGTAGTCCGGTCGCGAACGACATCGCGAAACTGACAAACTCCGGTAACATTACCGGCGTGCTGTGTAACGGCGGCAAAGCGTTTGAGCTATACGAGCGTTATGTAAATTTACCGGTTCCGGTGTTGAAACTTCCGTCAACAAGTCCCGCAAACGCCGCGTGGACGCTTGCGAAACTTGCTGAAAAATGGAGCGAAGCTCTCAGATAACATTATCCAAGAATATCCGACAACTAAATACAAAAGGTAACGGCAAATAAACTTATTCGCTATTGATTTTGCTGTTGGAATATGTTAAATTAAGCCCGACAAGAACGAATATCGGAGGAATAACAAAATGGACAACATTATCCGCATACTAATAGCGGACGGAAACGAGGACTTCAAAACGCTACTGGCGGAGTCAATCGAAAACGAACACGATTTGGAGCTTATCGGCGCTTCGTCAAACGGCGCGGAAGCTTTGGAGACGGTTAAGGAGTACAGCCCGGACGTGCTGATTTCGGAGCTTATGCTTCAGAAATTAGACGGTCTTGCGTTACTTGAAGCCATCAACAAACTTGACGGCGCTAAACCTACGGTAATTCTTCACTCCGCGTTTGTGAACGACCAGGTAATCGGCGACGCGAACAGGCTCGGAGCGCGGTACTTCGTACCTAAACCGTGTGAGATTTCGGATTTGCTCGACAAGGTAAGGCAGGCGGGGCGTGAAACTCAGCCTAGTTCAATCACGGAGTTCGACCGTCAGGCAGCCAAAATCAGCCGTCAGACCGAACAGGCTGTAACCGACATAATCCACGAGGTCGGAGTTCCGGCTCACATAAAAGGCTACCAATACTTACGCGACGCTATACTTAAAGTAATAAGCAATCCTGATATGATTAACGCGGTTACGAAGCAGTTGTATCCTCAAGTCGCGAAAAAATACTCGACTACCGCGTCGCGTGTTGAACGCGCTATCCGTCACGCAATCGAAGTCGCGTGGGACAGAGGCGATATTGACGTACTGCAAAAGTATTTCGGCTATACGGTATCGAATATCAAAGGCAAACCTACGAACTCCGAGTTTATCGCTCTGATTTCGGACAAACTCCAATTGCAGATGAAAGAATACAGGTAGTTAAGAGCAGAAATAACAAATTTGACAAACTACCAATCAATGGTACGCTGTGAAAATTTGTAATTCTCTGCTCTCTGCTTTCTACTCTCTGCTCTACTAAAAGAGGCCGCCTAAACCGCCGGTAAAACTGCCCATTTTATCGCTCATTGCGGAATCGGCTTTGCGAAGCGCCTCGTTGACGGCTGCAACGACCAACTCCTGGAGCATTTCAGTATCATCGGGGTCAACAGCCTCAGGCGCAATCGTCAGCGCAAGTAACTCCTTCTTGCCGCTGACCTTAGCGGTGACGGCTCCGCCGCCCGCGGCGGCTTCAAATTCGGCGTCTTCGACCTCGGTTTGAGCTTTAAGCATTTCCTCCTGCATCTTCTGAGCCTGCCTGAGCATTGCGCTTTGTCCGCCGCCGGACGCGCTCATTCTCGGACTGCCCCTAAACGCGCTTTTTGCCATTTTATTCGTCCTCCGTAATTTGTACTATATTGCTGTCGC
>JAISKY010000249.1 GCA_031260745.1 Oscillospiraceae bacterium | reverse complement strand
TCCGTCAGAAAATCCCTAAAGACGGCGAAACTTCGTTTGACGATGTGGTTTTCGGTACGATTACCGTGCCGCACGCTTCCGCGTCTCTGGACGAGGGCGTATTGCTGAAAAGCGACGGTCTGCCGACGTACAACTTCGCGAACATCGTAGACGACCACCTAATGGGAATTACTCACGTTGTACGCGGGAGCGAATATCTCAGCTCTATGCCTAAGTACGTACTGATGTATAAGTCCTTCGGGTGGGAGATGCCGGAGTACGTCACCGTTTCACAGGTAATGCGCGACGCTACTCACAAACTGAGCAAACGCGCCGGAGACCCGACCTACGAGGATTTACTCGCGGAGGGCTTTTTGCCGGAGGCGATTCTGAACTACGTGGCGTTACTAGGCTGGTCGCCGGGCGGCGAGCGCGAGTTTTACACGCTCCCGGAGCTTTGTGACGCGTTTGAGATTAGCGGAATCTCGAAATCGCCCGCGTTGTTCGACAAGGTAAAGCTGACGTACTTTAACGCTCACTATATCCGCGAGCTTTCGCAGGAGAAATTCGCGGAACTTGCCAAACCTCGCGTTGACAGCGAATCGCCGCTGACAAAAGAGAGAGCGGAGGTTATCGCGAAATTGCTTCAACCGCGCGTTGAAACGCTTGCGGATATTGAGAACGAAGAAAAAATCCATCTAAGGTTTTTCAAGGAACTTCCGGAGTACGATTTATCGCTGTTCGTAAACAAAAAATCGAAAACCGACGAGCAAATTTCGCTTGACATATTAAATACGCTCTTGCCGGAACTTGAGCGCGTCGAAACGTGGGACGAGCCGACACTAAGCGCGTTGTTGTCGGGGATTGTGGAATCCAAAGGGATAAAAACCGGAACGCTGTTCTCACCGCTTAGAATCGCGGTGTCCGGCGAAGCGGTAACTCCCGGCGGACCGATAGAGATATGCGCGATATTGGGTAAAGCCGAATCAATCAGGCGGGTAAAACTCGCCATAGGGAGGCTTACCAAATGAGCAACAACAAAAAAATTGTTATTTTAGCGGCGGTAATAGCGGTGATTGCCATAGGTTTTACGGCAATCAGAGTTACAATCGGCTTTGACGGGTTATTCAGGCTGTTTGACGCGACATCGCCCGCGGAAACGGTTGAAGCCGTCGCGACTACCGAGCCAAGCGCGTCCGCGTCGCCGTCGCCCGCTCCGACGGCGACTGCGGCTCCGACCTCAGCCAAAGTCGAAGCGTCGTTAATAGCGGTATTCTATCCTGACACTACTAACTCGGCGATTGCTCCTAAAGTCGCGGACGAGTATTTACCGGACTACGACAATTTCACCGAAGCGTCGCCGATTACGTTCGGCGCGGAGAAGTACGAGGGTCGCAGCGTCAAGGTTGACGACTCCGATACAATGGTCGAGATTTATCTGACGGAAGTTGACGGCGGCGTATGGGCGGTCATAATTACGGTTCCGCTGAACGACCCGGATAACGAACTGCCGGGGTTATACGCTCAACTCGCGGAATGGACGATTCCGCGGACGGGGTCGTAACATTTTCCGTAGTGGCGGGTTTCAAACCCGCCACTACGAACATAAAGGGGATAACATTATGGAAACAATCTACACAATTCCGCTTAACGAAGCGTTTGACGAGGGTACGGGCTGTCCGTTTTGTCGGTTGACGGACAAGCTCAAAGAGGATACTCTGGAGTACACGCTGGGCGCGGCGATGATGGAACCGTCGGTTAGAGTAGAGATGAACCGTCTGGGATTTTGCCGGACGCATTTCGCGGAACTCGCAAAGAGAAAAAACAAGCTCGCGCTCGCGCTGATTCTTGAAACTCGGTTTGCGGAGCTTCTTACTAAGGGCGAGGGCGCGCTGTCTGACGGGTGCTTCGTATGCGGAAAAATCAATAACGTCGAGGCTCATTATCTGTCGAACGCGGCGAATATGTTCTCGAAAGACCCCGCGTTCGCGGCTAAAGCCGCGAAGCAGGAGTATTTTTGTCTTACGCACACTAAGGCGCTGCTGACATACGCCAAGAAAGAGCTTAAACGCAAGCAGTACGACGCCTTGCGCGAAACTATTTTCAGCGTCGAGAGCAAATATCTGGCTCAGTTGAAAGTTGACGCGAGGAAATTCGCGGACAGCTTCGACTACCGTAATTCCTCCGAGAAACCAGGCGACGAGCGTTTCGTGTTCGACAAAGCCACTCAGGTTATGTAACCGTTGAGTAGAGGTAAGAAATAAGAAAGCAGAAAGCAGAAATAGACCGAACCGTTTTACTTTAAGCGGAGCGACAAACTCCTAAGAAACGAGGTTGGTATGAAAACTGACAAACCGGAGTTACTCTTTACAACGCGCGGCGATTTTCGCGAATGGCTTAGCGAGAACGCGGAAACAAGCGGCGGCGTATGGCTTATATTCGGAAAAATAAAAACTGTCGTTACGCTTACCGCTAACGACGCTTTGGAAGAATCGCTATGTTTCGGTTGGATTGACGGACAAATGCAAAGCGTAGACGAAAAAACCTATTTGAAGTATTTCAAACAGCGCGCTAATAACAGCGACTGGTCGGAGAAAAACAAAAAACTTGTTATCAAGCTCGAACAAGACGGTTTAATGACCGATTTGGGAAGAGCAAAAGTCGAATACGCGAAACAGAACGGACTTTGGGATACGCCGAAACAGTCTGGCGTTTTAACGGACGATATGAGAATCCAATTTGAAGAAATGCTAAATTCTTATGAAACCGCATACGCTAATTTTTTGAAAATGCCGCGTTCGGTACGGAAAAGCTATACCGCTTCATATTATTTAGGCGCGAAAACCGAAGTCGGCAAACAAAAACGCTTTAACGCGATAGTCGAACGCCTGAATTTGAATCTAAACCCAATGGAAAGTATGAAAAAGGCGGTCAATCCCTAAAACGGACAGACCGCCCTTATTGTTATCTCTGCTTTCTAATCTCTGCTCTATTTAGCGTTTTCGTAAAACTCGCGTGAGTAAAGGTACAACTCAAATACGCCGTCCCAAAGCAATTCGGGACTCATAGCAAAGACCGAGCTGAACGCTCCGCCGTTCGGTCCGTAGGTATCAACCGTCTTGTGGATATTGGCGATAAGCTCGTCTTTAGTCGGCGAGAACGGGCACGCAACTTCAAGCCCGATGTCCTTGCCGTACTCGCGCTTGTAGGCGGCGAAATCGTTCGGACGGTCTTGAATTTGCAGGAAGTCAACTCCGAGCTTAACAAAATACGGCATAAAGCGCGTAATTTTGCCGCAAGAGTGCTGCTGAATCACTATGTTTTTACCGCGTAAATTGTCGAACAGACGCTTCGTGGGCGGGAATACGATGTCCTCCATCATTTGCTCGCCGAAGAATGTGTCGCGCTCCGTACCCCAGTCGTCGTGGTACGTTATGAAATCAATCGGTAAGTATTTACAAAGCTCGTCAACCAACTCGATTTCAGAGTCAACGAAAGCCTCAAGGAACTCGCGGACGGCTTCGGGTTCCATAGCCATCGCGACCATCGCGTTCTCGTAGCCGCCCATAAGCGCGACTAAACGCTCCGTACAACCAAGTCCGACATTAACCTGCAACACTTTCTCAGGGTCGTGCTTCTTCAAAAAAGCCTCACAGCGTTCTTTGATGTTGTAGTCGCTTAGTACGGGGAACTTGACAGCGGTTTTCCACTCTGTAACGTCCTCCATAATCGGCGGAACGCTTTGTTTAAGCATAGGACCTCCCGCCTCCGGCACGAACGTCCACTGAACTCCGAAATGGTCAGTCCAGTCGTAACGCTCCGAGCGCGACCAGTCATTCTCTGCCCAGCCTGTCAGGTTCGCAACCATTTCAGAATCTATATCGGTTACGGAGTTCGGAAGCCAAACGGGGTTCTCGCGCTTAGCGGCGCGGCGGAAATTCTCGCGAATCGAGATAGGATAATCGGGAACCGGTACAACCTGAGAAGCGCCGCCGAACATTCCGGGGCCTTTCTCATAAGTTTTGACACTAGGGTCGCCGTATGCGGGACGCGGATATTTCATTATGTAAAATCCTCCGAATAATTAATTGTTTAACAATATAATATCACAAGTATTATCTAATTGCAAGAGTTATTTTGTTAGAAAACACATATACGGCGCAACAATATGTTTGCATTAACGCTCCGATTATGGTATAGTATAAAAAAGAGCAGAGAGCGGAAAGCAGAGAGCAGAGATAACTAATTGCGCTGTTTACGCGTAGACGCGTAATGCTCCGTTCAGGCATTTCTGCTCTCTGATTTCGTATTTCTGCTCTGCAACACTATTCAGCGAAGTCCTCCAGGAATTTCAGCATTTCCTCGCGGCCTGACAAAACTACGCCGTCAGTCAGCGCGGCGTAATCCTCGTAAGGAATATCCGTTGGCGCGGAGTTTGTCAGGACGACATTGCCCTCGGAGTCGTAAACCAAAATCGAATCGCCCTCGGCTTTGACGACGAATATTTCCGGCGGCGGCGTTACTATCTCACTGAACGCGGCGGCGTTCTCGTACGGAACCGCGTAGTTGTCTTTAGGTTTCGTCGGCAAACTAAACGTGACCGTAAACGCTCCGAGAAACGTCACGAAACTAAGCAACGCGGTGATAATTTTCGGTTTCATCGTGAAACCCTCCTGAGCTTAAATCTTTATTGGTAAGTATTCCCGAAAAACGGAGGAATATACAATGATAATTGTAGGAATAGCCGCCGAGTACAATCCGTTTCACTCCGGTCACGCGGAGCATTTGGCGCGGACTCGCGAAGCCGTAGGCGCGGACTCGCTGATTGTCGTAGTGATGTCGGGCAACTTCGTCCAGCGCGGAGATATCGCGGTGTACTCAAAACGAGCCAGAGCCAACGCCGCCGTACATTCCGGCGCGGACATTGTGTTGGAACTTCCCGCGGCGGTATCGCTAAGCTCCGCGAAATATTTCGCTAAAGGCGCGGTTAATCTGCTAAACGCGCTTGGGCGCGTGGATTATTTGTCGTTCGGAAGCGAAAGCGGCGATTTGACGGAACTTGCCGAAATCGCGGCTCTGCTTGACGCTCCCGCCGTTGACGAACTGATTCGGAGCGAGCTTACGCTTGGCGTAAGCTACGCCGCCGCGCGTCAAAGCGCTCTGGAGTGCGTATCAGGCAAAACCCTTGACTGGCTCCGTCTGCCGAATAATATACTCGCGGTCGAGTACCTCGCCGCGCTGAAAGATACGACTATAAAACCGCTGACGATTAAACGCGGCGACAGCGAAGATACCGCGTCGGCGCTTAGGCAAAAACTCAAAGCTGGAGCTAAAATCTCCGCGTATACGCCTAAATCGGCAAAGCACATTTACGCCGCCGAGGAACGCCGCGGCGCCGGTCCTGTTTTTACGGATTCCATAGAGCAAGCGGTTCTGACGAAGCTGAAAGCGATGACTACTGACGATTTCTCGGCTTTGCCCGACGCGTCGGAGGGTTTGGGAAACCGCTTTTACAACGCGGTACAAACGTCACAAACTTTGGACGAATTGCTTAACGCGGTAAAAACGAAGCGTTACGCAATGAGCCGTCTGCGCCGTATGGCGTTTTGCGCGTTTTTGGGGATTAGAGCGTCCGACAGGCTTATTATACCTGAAAAGGCGGTTGTACTCGCGTCGTCAAAGCGCGGGCGCGAGTTTAACTCCGCGCTTCCGCTCGTAACAGGTTCGTCGGATACTCTGTACGAGTGGCTGACCGATAAGGTATAAGGTACGCCGAAGTGGTTGACAAATAATTATAATCGCTATCGGCTTGACAAAGCGAATAAGATAGAGTATAATCAGATTATCAATTACGAAAGCTGGGGTGCGGATTACGAACATTGACGACAAGCCGCGCGATGAATGCGGCGTATTCGGCATATTTGACACAATAGCGGTTTCTGACGTTGCCGCGACGTACGCGTATTACGCGCTGTACTCGCTTCAGCACCGCGGTCAGGAAAGCTGCGGGATTTGCGTCGGAGACGACGGAGTGATGAAAGTTCATAAAGGTTTGGGGCTTGTGCCGGAGGTTTTTACTCCGAAAGTATTGGAAGCGCTTGGTCCGGGCAATATGTCGATTGGACACGTTAGGTACTCCACTACGGGAGCGCCTCAACTGGAGAACGCTCAACCGATTTTGGTTCACCACGTTAAAGGTTCTATGGCTATCGCGCATAACGGCAATCTGACGAACGCGGACGAGCTTCGCGAGGAGTTGGAACTTCTTGGCGGCATATTCCACACGACAAGCGACACGGAGGTTATCGCGTACACGATTACCCGCGCGAGATTAACCGAGCCGTCAATTGAAAAAGCCGTCACCGCGGCGATGTACAGTCTGAAAGGCGCGTATTCTCTGGTGATAATGTCGCCGAGGAAACTGATTGCGGTACGCGACCCTCAAGGGTTCAGACCGCTGTGTATGGGCAAACTCGGCAATTCTGTGATATTCGCGTCGGAAAGCTGCGCGCTTACCGCGCTCGGCGCGGAGTTCGTCCGCGACGTTGAACCCGGCGAGATAATCGTCGCGGCTCCGGAAGGAGTTACCAGTATAAAAACTCACTGCGGCGGCAAAAAGCGGCTTTGTGTGTTTGAGTACGTTTATATCGCGCGTCCTGACAGCGTAATCGAGGGCGAAAGCGTTCACACCGCTCGCAGACGCGCCGGAGCGTTACTTGCGCGGTCGCACCCGGTTGACGCGGACGTCGTAATCGGCGTGCCGGACAGCGGACTTGAAGCCGCGTTAGGCTACGCGGAAGAATCGGGTATACCCTACGGAATCGGGATTACAAAAAACCGTTACATCGGACGCACATTCATTCAGCCTACGCAGAGCAAGCGCATTGAGTCCGTGCATATTAAACTTGCGCCGCTGGGCGCTACGCTTGAGGGTAAACGCGTAGTAGTCGTGGAGGACAGCATTGTGCGCGGAACCTCTATGCGGCATATCCTGAACGAACTTAGACTTGCGGGCGCTAAAGAGATTCACATGCGGGTAGCGTCACCGCCCGTCAGACACCCGTGTTATTTCGGTATCGACATCGACAACCGCGAAGCGTTAATCGCGCATCAACTTCCGATAGTAGACGACATTGCCAAGGAAATCGACGCGGATACTATCGGTTATCTCAGTATCGAGGACGTTCGCAGAATCGCCGAAGTTGAAAACGCGGATTTCTGCGTTGGCTGTTTTAGCGGAACATACCCGATTGAACCTCCGCAAGATACAAGCAAACGCAAATTCGAGCGAAAACTCAGCGAGAAACCGTCTAAAGAGTGATTAAGCATTAAACGCGTAATTTTTTATTAGGAGGGCGAAATAAATGCAGTTTTTTGACACAATGATAGCTCGTCACAGCTATCGGGGAGAGTTCGAGCCGAACCCGATTCCACGCGAGGATTTGGTTAAGATTGTCACGGCGGGAATCCACGCTCCCAGCGCGGGCAATCAGCAAAGCCAGCGATTCTACGTAGTCACCGACCCAGCGTTGCTCGCGAAAATCCGTGAGATTTTCCAGCATCCGGGAGTAGCTACGGCTCCGGCGTTGGTACTTTTGGTATCGAAACTGTTGAAGTTCGGGGAGAATGACAGTCCGTTTGAGCTGCAGGACTACGGCGCGGCGGCGCAGAACGTACTGCTCGCGATTGCCGACTTGGGCTACAGCACGGTCTGGACTGACGGGCAGACGAATTTCAATAAGGAATTTCAGGAGAAAATTGGCTCCCTGCTGAACCTTGACGAGGACGCTACGGTTAGAGCCGTACTTCCGGTAGGTATCCCGAAAACTAAAGGCGGTCAGCAACTCCCGCGCAAACCGTTTGACGAACTCGTCCGGTTCTTCGAGTAGTCCCGCGACCGCAAGCCGCGACCGCTATATAGTCGAAACGACGAAATTTTGACGTATAAATCACCGAAATCGTAAGGTTTCGGTGGTTTATTTATCCGAATTGCGCATTAGCTTGTGACAAAAACGACAAAAATGAAAAAAAACTTGCATTTATATGATTTGTATGTTATAATGTTATTGTTCAACGTATAGTTTGCGTAGCGGAACGTAAGTCCGGTTGTGCATACTGCGCGTTGTTATTTTTTCAAGGAGGGCGATTAACGTGTATAAGGCGGGAGAAATGGTACGGTATGGCTCCGACGGCGTGTGTAACTTGGTCGGAGTTATACAAAGGCGGTTTGATAAAAGCGTATTGGAGTATTATCATCTGAAACCTGTTGGTGAACCTAAATCTGACATATTTATTCCTGTTAACAACGAGGCGTTAACGTCTAAGCTGTACAAAGTTCTGACGGCGGACGAGGTTATCGCGATTATTCGTGAAGCGCCAAATACTGACACGATTTGGATTGAGAACGACCGACTGCGCGCCGAACGCTATAAGGAAGTTATCTCCGGAAGCGACCGAACCGCTTTAATCCAGATGATACGGGCTTTGTATTCGCGCAGACAAACTCAGCAGTCCAGTAAGAAGAATTTACGCGCTCCCGACCAGCAGTTCCTGAAAAACGCCGAGAAACTACTGTATGACGAGTTCGCGTACGCGCTGGGGATTGAGCGCGAAATGGTTCTGCAGTTCATATTTGAGCAAATAGAGTTGAGCGATAGCTCCGACATATCTAACCTTAACGAGGAGTAATCATTAACCGGGGTTTTTAGCCGCGCAAAAACGCGTTGTCTGTCGGGCAGCGCGTTTTTATTAAAATGTTTCGCGCGTCAGTCGTTTACCGTAAAAAAGGGCTTGACAAATTTAACGCGTTGTGTTATTATACTCGAAGTGAGGGCGATTAGCTCAGCTGGTAGAGCATCCGCTTGACGTGCGGAGGGTCAGCGGTTCGAGTCCGTTATCGCCCACCAATTTGTTATGGGGTTCTTCGGAACCCGCGTACGGCGCCATAGCCAAGCGGTAAGGCCGAGGCCTGCAAAGCCTTTATCCCCAGTTCGATTCTGGGTGGCGCCTCCAACTAGCGTAACGCTAGTCACACAGATTGCGAAAAATACAGAACAGACAAGCGAGCTATCGGGAGATTTCCCATACTAGGCTTGTCGTTTTGCGTTAAAATGGTAAAGCTCGTAGCCGGTCTGATAAGGATATAGTTTGTATGCTAACAGTATTTCGCGATTGTAATTACCGCACTTTTTTATTTTTTTATGGAACCAAACCCTAATGTGATGTGTCTTGATTAGCGACGTACGTTGATAAGACCAAACCGAACGGAGGTGCCCAAATGCTTGATATGCTCGCGCTTGCGGCGGCGCGGCGCGGCGACGACTCCGCGCTTGAGCAACTTATCCGCAAGTATACGCCGTATGTAACGACGGTTATTCGCGGCGTTGGCAACGGTAATATAGCCGAGGAAGATGTCGAGGAAATCGCGTCCGACGTATTCTTTGCGCTTTGGCAGAATGCCGGAAAACCAAATCCGCTCAAACTCAAAGCGTATCTCGGTCAAATCGCCCGCAACAAGGTAAAGAACCGGCTACGTTCGCTGAAAGAGGAATTGCCGCTTGAAAATGATTGGCTAGCGGATGAAGGCGAAACGCTTATTGACGGGTTGACGCGAGAGGACGAGCAAAACGCGGTCAAACGCGCGGTGTTGTCGCTAAACGAACCGGACAGAGAAATTTTCCTGCGGCACTACTACCAACTGCAAACGGTCGCGAAGATTGCGGGCGAAATGCAAATTGGCGAATCAGCAATAAAGCATCGCTTAGAACGCGGAAGATTGAAGCTCAAAGCGATTTTAATTAAGGGAGGCAACTCTGATGAACAAGAAAATCTCTGACATTATGGACTGCGTTGAATATTACCCGCTTTCGGTTCAAGAGAAAAAAACTCGGTCCGCGGAAAGGATTGTAAATTTAACTATGAAAAAGATAACCGCGGAAAAGGCTGCCGTAAGCAGTTACGTACCGCGCCGTACTCGTAAAAGTCTCGCGTCCGTGGCGCTTGCCGCAGTATTGGTGGTAGCTCTTGCGGGAACCGCGTTTGCAATCTATCGGTTCGGTCTGAAAGATTTGGCGGGACCAACGCGAATCGGCGAGGAACAAGTCCACACGCTCTCACTAAACGGGCTGAAAGGTTCGCCTGAATATGAAGCCGCGCAGGAATGGGAGAGCTATGTAAATCAATGGTATAAAGAGGGGGAAAATATAACGCCGCCCGATTTGATACCTGACGCGTATTCTCAGTATAATGCGTTCTCTGAGGAAGCTAAGGACACGCTGGACGGCATTTTGGACAAATATAACTTGAAAATGCACAACGCTCCGACTTATGTACACTCCTTGGACGAGTTGTACTCCGCGCTCGGAATTAACGGCTTTATACCCGCGCTTGGCAACAACGGAGAGTACCCTGTAAGCGGTACGTTCTACGAGGACGGTACTTTCAGCTTTAACAGCGCCGCAGCTATGCCTAACAGCGTTGATGTCCGCTATCAGTTTTACCGCTTCACAAAAGGCACATTAACCCGTACCGGCTTTTTGATAGCAAATGCTGACGATTTTGAGGAATGGGTCTATACCACAGAGCGCGGCATTGAGGTTGTTTTGGCTATTAGCGGGAACAAATCTATTATGGCGGTAAATCTAGATAATAGCTTTGTGTTTGTAAATGTTCTCTCCGGTACGGAGAATAATGACAGCAGTCGGACTTCCTTTGGCGCGAGTCCGATTGAAAAGTGCGACCTCGAAGCGTTTGCCGACAGCTTTGACCTAGTTGCGCTGAACGGCGTAACAAAATAAGGAACATAAAACGAGTTTTTGCGTTTGGTGCGCCTGTTAAGGTTCAATAGCTATAGAGGTTTTGCGAATTGGTTGACAAATAATTATTTTGGTTTACAAAAAATTATGTTAGCCGCGAAATTTTCGCTTGCAAAAACTCCGCCGTTAGTGTACACTTAACGGGGGAGTTTTTGTTATGCTAATTTCAGGTATTGAGGTCGAGGTCGCGCGTAAGCCGATTAAAAATATGTATCTGCGTGTCAGAGCCGACGGCTCAGTATGGGTCAGCGTACCTAAGCGGCGTTCCGACGCGGAGGTCGCCGCGTTCGTGAAGTCGCGGCTTGGCTGGATAAACGCGCGCCGAGCCGCGCTATCGGAGGCTGTCGCTAAAAAGCCGCCGCAGTACATCTACGCCGACGGAGAGTTTAAGCGGCTCGCGCTGGAGTTCGTTAAACTGTGGGAATTGCGTATGGGCGTCAGCGTGGAACGCGTCACGTTCCGCGAGATGAAAACCCGCTGGGGTTCGTGTACGCCCAAAACGCGCCGGATTCGACTGAACACTAATCTGGAGCGTTATCCTCCGGAGTGTCTGGAGTATATAGTATTGCACGAACTGGCGCATTTGCTGGAAACTCGTCATAACGCAAGGTTCTACGCGATAATCGCCCAATTTATGCCCGACTGGAAAGCGCGTAAGGCAATGCTGACCGCGTAGATACGAATAATTTGCGCTTGACCTCTCACATAATTGCGGCTAAAGAGAGGAAATCCGCGTTTACATCCGCTATACTGCTAATCGAAAGGGGGGAGAACGCAATGGACTGGACAACGCGAATGAATTTGGCTCTTGACTACATCGAAGCCAACCTTGAGGGCGAGATTGATTTCAAACAAGCGGCAAAGATGGCGTTTTGTTCACAAAGCAACTTCTCGAATATGTTTCTAATTGCGGCGGGAATCCCTATTAGCGAGTATATCCGCCGCAGACGACTGTCGTTAGCCGCTCTGGAGCTTCAGAACGGCGAAGCTAAGATTATTGATATTGCTCTGAAGTACGGCTACTCGTCGCCTACGGCGTTTAACAGAGCGTTTCAGAATCAGCACAAGGTTCCGCCGCAGTACGCCAGAAGTCGTAAAGTTCCGCTGATTACCTATCCGCGTATCTCCCTCCAAATAAATCTTAAAGGAGATACCGAGATGAAAGTCAGAATCGAGCGAAAACCCGCGTTTACGACAGCGGGAATCAAGAAAGCGTTCAGGAACGACTCTACGGAAAATCTAATCCCGGAGTTTTGGACAAAGGAAAACTTAGACAAAATCAAAGCGCTGTCGAACTCCGAGCCGCGAGAATTTTTTGGGCTATGCGCGGACTTCGACGGAGCTCACGAGTTCGACTACTACATCGCAGTCGCGACGACCGCCGCGGTTTCGGGACTTGAAACTTACGAGGTTCCGGCGGCGACGTGGGCTATCCTTGAAAAAGACGGCGATTTAATGGAACTTGCCGGACGCTTCTGGAAAGAATGGCTGCCGTCGTCGGGCTACCGACGCGCTGACGAGAATATTCCCGACGTGGAAGTATATCCGGAGTTTGGTCTGCTGAAACCCGACTACGAGTACGAGCTTTGGTTTCCGGTCGTGAAACTGTAGAAGCGTAAGAAAAGTTCAGGGGCGAATGTCATTCGCCCCTGAGTCGCTATATCTCTCGGCCTAATCGCTCCGCGTCGGCTAACAGCGCGCTGCCGTTAATCTCGTCGGGAGCGTGAAGCCCGGGTATCACTACGTGTCCCGCGTCCTCCCAGCCTAAGAACGCCGACATAGCCCTAAAGTGTGCTATCGTCGCGTCCGCGACTTTTACGTCGGGGTTGCCGCACGTCAGTAACAACGCGGCTCGTTTTACGGGTATCGAGCCAAGCAGCGCGTAGAAACGGTCAATCGCCGTCTTTAGCTGACCCGTCAGACCGAAATAGTACACCGGAGACGCAAGCGCTATCGCGTCCGCGTTTTTTAGCGCGTCCAGTATTTGCGGCATATCGTCCTGTTGTACGCACGTATGGTCGTGAGTAAAACAGTAGCCGCAACCTCGGCACCCTCCGATTGTCAAATCGGCGACGCGGAACAGAGTTACGTTTTTACCCTCCGCGCCTTTCAGGAACGCGTCTACGAGCCTGTCGGTATTCGCGCCCTTACGCGGTGAGCCGCTAAGTACCAGGATATTCTTTGACATTTATTTTTACCTCCAAAATATATTTACTGTTGTGGATTGTTGACGACGCCGGTGAACAGAACCTGATTACCGCCGTCGTAGGTGCGTTCGTACAGGACAAATACGAACGGCTTATCGCAAGTCATCTCAAACGGCTCGGTAGGCTGAAGCATCGTAGCGCTCTCCATTGCCATAACCGTAACC
>JAISKY010000228.1 GCA_031260745.1 Oscillospiraceae bacterium | reverse complement strand
TCTCCAAAGTAATATCAGGGTCGTGCTGAGTTGAAATTACCACCGCGTCAATGCGCTGAACTTCGCCGTTATCGCCGTACTGGACACTTACCTGAGTTTTGCCGTCAGGTCTGACCCACGGCAGCGTACCGTTCTTGCGAACTTCCGCGAGCTTCAGCGACAACGTATGAGCGTACGCCAGCGGCGCGGGCATCAACTCCGGAGTTTCGTCGCACGCGAACCCGAACATCATTCCCTGGTCGCCCGCTCCGATTAAATCCGCGTAGTCTGAGCTTCCGCGCTCACGCGTTTCAATCGCGGAGTTGACGCCCTGAGCAATATCAGGACTTTGCTCGTCAATCGTAACAAGTACCGCGCAGTTATCCGCGGCAAAACCGTACTCCGGCTTGGTGTAGCCGATTTCCTTTATTGTCTTACGGACGACTCCGGCAATGTCAACGTAACAATTAGAGCTGATTTCACCCATAACAACCACAAGTCCGGTCGTGCAAATGCACTCGCACGCTACGTGAGCGTTCGGGTCCTGAGTAATAAACTCGTCAAGGATAGCGTCCGAAATCTGGTCGCAGATTTTATCCGGATGCCCTTCCGTTACAGATTCTGATGTGAAAATACGCATAGTTTTTATTTCTCCTTACTTTAATATAAACTCAACCGAATTAATATCGGGTACGCGCAGAACCGCAGTAACCTCTCCGGTTTTCGGACCGCAAAACGCGTAGCTGTACTCGATATTTACGTTGGCGTCACTTAACTCTTTCAGCGCGTGGTAAAACGCGCCCGGTTTGTCCTCAAGCGTAAGCCCAAGTACGTCCGAGACGTTGACGGTAAAGCCGCTGTTTTTCAGCCCCCGCACCGCCTTGTCGGTATCGTCCACAATCATTCGGATTATTCCGAAATCGGTTGTGTCCGCTACGGTAAACGCTACGGCGTTTACTCCGGCTTCAAGCAGTACGCCTAAAGGTTCCGCGATTGCTCCCGGACGGTTCTCTACGAAAATCGAAAGTTGCTTTAATACCATTGGAAAATCTCCTCTTTTTAGTTGTTAATGGTTAACGACTGACTCGTTTTTGTTATGATAAACGCGCGGACAAACAGTACCGGTAATTTAACCGTTAACCATTAACGATTAATCTAATTCGCTCTGAAATCCACCGCGCGATTGTCAACTACCCTTTGAGCTTTACCCTCGAAACGCGTTATCGTCTTGGGATTGACGAGCCTTACCGTAACCGCAAGCCCAAGCATTGACTGAATCGCGGAGCCTATTTTGCGCTTCAACGCTTCAAGGTCGTGAATCTCCGATGTAAATTGAGCTTCCGTCAGTTCCACAAGCACCGTAAGTGTGTCAAGATTGCCCTCGCGGTCAACCTGAATCTGGTAGAACGGCGACATATCGCCAAGTTCCATAAGTACCGCCTCCACCTGTGACGGGAACACGTTTACTCCGCGGATTATCAGCATATCATCAGTGCGTCCCGCGAACTTCGTAATCCTGGTGTGAGTACGTCCGCACGGGCACGGCTCCGAAATCTTCTTGCTGATGTCGTGAGTACGATAGCGTATCAGCGGCAACGCTTCTTTAGTAAGGCACGTAAACACAACTTCGCCGTATTCACCGTCTTTAACGTCCTCACCGGTATCGGGGTCAATTATCTCTATGTAGAAGTGGTCCTCCGCGACGTGCAAACCCTCGTGAGCTTCGCATTCGTACGCTACGCCCGGACCGATAATCTCACTAAGTCCGTAAATATCGAACGACTGAAGGTTAAGTCTGCGCTCTATCTCCTGCTTCATCTGAGTAGTCCACGGTTCCGCGCCGAAAAATCCGTATTTCAGCGAAAGCGTGTCAACCGAAATCTTGTTTTCCTCTATGTAGTCCGCGATTGTAAGCGCGTACGACGGAGTACAAAGCAAGAATGTCGGCTTGAAGTCCTGCAAAATCGTAACCTGACGCTTTGTGTTACCGACGCTAGCCGGAATTGTTGCCGCGCCGATTGTTTCACTTCCGATACCTCCGCCAAGTCCGCCCGTAAACAGTCCCCAGCCATAACTGATATGTCCGATGTCTGCGGCGGTCACGCCGCCCGCTCCGAGCGTTCTTGCCATAACCTCGCCCCATATATCAAGGTCGTGTCTGGTGTAACCGACTACCGTTTGTTTACCTGTCGTACCGCTGCTGGCGTGGATTCGCACTACGTCGCCCATCGGTACGGCGAACAAGTCGTACGGGTAGTTGTCGCGCATATCCTGTTTGTTTGTGTACGGCAGTTTCTTAATGTCGCCGATGTCGCGTATGTCCTCCGGCTTCAATCCGATGTCGTCAAACGCTTTTTTGTAGAACGGTATTTTTTCATATACCACCTTGGCTTGATTAACCAACGCTTTGCTTTGCTGAACCCTTAGCAGGTCACGCGGCATAGTTTCCGCGTATTTGTTATAATAATGATACTCCATAGGAAATTAAAAATTATAAATTAAAAATTATAAATTACCTATACGGATTATAATTCCTAATTCATTTTCCCCTTTCTTTAGCGGTAAATTGTTATCGCGTAATTTGTTCACTGTTAACTGTTAACTGTTAACCGGTTCTGTCCAACCGAACGGGTCTGGGATTTTTCCCCACTGGATTCCGGTTAAGTAGTCGTATAGTTTTTGAGTGGTTTCTCCGATTTTACCTTCGTTGATTATTATGCGGGAGCCGTTATATACTATCTCGCCGATTGGTGAGATAACAGCGGCGGTGCCGCTTCCCCACGCCTCGGAGCAGTTTTTCAACTCGTCAACGTCAATCGTACGCTCATTAACGGTCATATTCCAGCTGCGCAGAATTTTCAGGCAACTGTCGCGGGTTACTCCAGGCAAAATCGAGCCTTGCAGAGCCGGAGTAGCGACCTCGTCACCGAACTTGAAGAACACGTTCATAGAACCGACTTCCTCAATGTACTTGCGTTGAACTCCGTCTAACCACAGCACTTGGGAAAATCCGTTTTGTCCGGCGGTTTCACCCGCTTTTAGCGTAGCGGCGTAGTTACCTCCGGTCTTTGCAAAACCCATACCGCCCTTAACGGCGCGTACGTCCTTAGCCTCGACGTAAATCTTAACGGGGTTTAAGCCCTCGGCGTAGTACGCGCCGACAGGCGAAGCGATAATCGCGAATATATATCTGTTCGACGCGTGAACTCCGACGTGCGGTTCCGTCGCGATGATAAACGGACGCAAATACAGCGACGTGTCGGGCGCGCTCGGAACCCAGTCGATTTCAGTTTCCACCAGAGTTTTCAGCGCGTCAAGGTAAATCGCGTCGTCAACCGGAGGAATACACAGACGCTCGCAACTGTCACGCATACGTTTGATATTCGCGGTCGGACGGAACAACTGAACTTTGCCGTCCTCGCGGCGGTACGCTTTCAGCCCCTCGAACACCTCCTGCGCGTAGTGAAACACCATCGCCGCCGGTTCAAGCGAAAACGGAGCGTACGGTACGATTCGAGGGTCGTACCAGCCTTTCTCCGTGGTATAGTCCATAATGAACATATTATCGGTAAAGATTCTGCCGAAGCCAAGCGACGCGGGTGCGGGCTTCGGACGGTTTACCTTGGCGCGTGCTATCGTGATTTGCATTTCAAGTGCGTCCTTTCTCTGCTTATTCGTTTCATTATAACATATTTCTCGAATTTATCAAGAGGAAATTTCTATTTTCAACCTATTTTTTCTACCAATATTTCAAATACACAAAAAACGGGCGTAAAGCCCGCTTTTTGGTATATTAATAATCAGTTTTCCTTTGGCGTTTTTTCTGCCGCGACTTGCGACCGGATTTCCGCGCGTTTGATTTTGCCGCCCAGCGTTTTCGGCAGTTCTGTCACGAACTCGATTATACGCGGGTATTTATACGGAGCGGTTACGCGCTTAACGTGGTTCTGAAGCTCCGCGGCAAGCTCGTCCGAAGGCGCGTATCCGTTCGCGAGTACAATCGTCGCCTTGACTACCTGACCTCTGACGGGGTCGGGAGCCGCTGTAATCGCGCACTCCACCACAGCCGGGTGTTCAATCAGCGCGCTTTCGACCTCAAACGGTCCGATTCGGTAACCGGAACTTTTTATCATATCGTCGGAACGCCCTATAAAGTTGATATAACCGTCGCTATCGCGCCACGCCATATCTCGCAGGTTATAATAGTCGCCGCCCAACGCGTCGTCCGTAGCTTCCTCGTCGCCGTAGTAGCCTACGAACAATCCTACCGGTTTTACTGCCGGAACGCAGATACTGCCTTCTTCGCCGTCCTCGCTCTCGGTGTTATCAGCCGAAAGTATCCGAACATTCGTTATCGGACTGGGTTTTCCGCACGAGCCGGGGCGAATCTCGTCCCACCCGAAGTTGGCAATCAGCACGGGTCCCTCCGATTGACCGAAGCCCTCGTATATCAGGTGTCCGGTCAGAGCCTCCCACTGCTTGACAACCTCCGGGTTCAACGGTTCGCCCGCCGTCGAGCAGTGATGTATGCTTGACTAATCGTACTTTTTCTAGTCCTCTTGCAGCATAAAACGGT
>JAISKY010000153.1 GCA_031260745.1 Oscillospiraceae bacterium | reverse complement strand
GCGCTCTCCGGCAGGTACTCGCGTATCGCGTCTTTCGCCTCGTCGAACGAGCCTAAAAATCCCCAGCAACTGTCGGTTTCCTCGCCGTCTTTGAAAAGCTGAAATCCGTAGCAATCGCCGCGCAGATAGCAGTCGTAATTTTCCACTTCTGCAATCAGCAGGTTTCGCGCTTTTTCGATGCTCTCGTCGGTAACTGCGTCGTATTCTTTCGCAATTTCCGAGTAACTCGCGTAAGTCCAGCCGACCAGTCCGCTGTCCCAGCGGTCACGGAAACTGGAGGTAGAAATCGTAATGCCGCTGTGGTCGTAGAGGTACAACGGCATTATTAAATTGGTTATCTCCGCGAGAATTATTAGGTCGTCGCGCGACATAGCATCAACAATATCGTCGCTGACGTAACCGGATTTCAGGTCGAGCGGCGCGGGATATGTCTGTTCGACATACCATTTTTTGAAATAGTCGTCGTAGGATTTCAACGTCCACTCGCGGCTCGATTTGTCGTATTCGAGCGTCAAGCCGTCCGCTTTTCCGTCTTTGACGTAGGCGACTATGTCGGCTCCCGGCGTTTGTTGAGCTAGGTCTTTCAGAAAATCGTCAGGGTCATTGTAATCGTGCTTATCACCTAAAGTATAGCGCTTGTGCCAGCACGCCATTTTTCCGAAATTTGAGCAGTCCTCGCGTGGGTTCATCGGGTCGTCGTCGATAACTATTTTCAGCGTGTAGCGTCCGCTGGTCTTAACAGCGGCGTTGTATGTATTGTACATTTATAATATCCTCCGGCTCTTTTTTAGGGTTCCCATTCGTCGTCGTCCTCCGGCTCGTTCTCAATATCGTCGCTTGCGGGCGTAGTGTCTTTCGCGGCCTCGGCGACTTTCTTTTCAATTCGCTGAACAAGCGCCGGGGAGCGTATAACGTCTATCCATTCAAGCGGGCGGTCAAGATTAGTCAGATATTCCGCCGCTTCCGGCGACAAAGCGGCGAGGTTATCGTCGATGTTCTCTAAAAACTCGCAAATGTCGTCGCCTACTATTATCCAAGTTTCACTCTCGGCAACTAACCTTGCTCCAAGTATCTTATCGAAAACGTAGGGAAAACTGTCTTTCGCGAAATCCGCGCCTAGGAACATCAACGCCAGCGGGTCTTGCTCCCGCGCGGAAACTAGCCATTCTTCGGAGTTTTCCGATGGGTACGGGTATGTGACAAACCAGTTGTCGCACTCGGTTCTGCTGATAATAAACGGAACGCTCGCGTCGCCGTCAACTACCAGCGGCATTATTTTTGTTTTTATCATTGCGCTATAAGTCATAGCTCTAAATCTTCCTCACTTTCCTGCTGTAAATAATCCAGCAAATCCTCGTTGAAATCTTTTAATAGCGGAGCTTCGCGCTCCACGGTATAGCCCATAGCGGCGTACTCGTCCGCGAGCCTTGCGCTCCTGCGGTTGCCGGTTTCATCGTTGTCTAGGCAGGACACGATTCGCGCCACTCGCGGGTTGTCGCTTAGGAAACGGTCAAGCCCCAAAAAGCTCGTGCCGCCCAGCGATATGCGGTGTCCGGAGTTCCACTCCTGCCCGGTCAGCTTGTACAAACTCGCGTGGCTGATTGCGTCTATGACGCTCTCGAAACAATACACAGCGTCCGAGTTTTTATGCCCGGACACCGTGAACGGATAGCTTTTATCTGAAAAATCCACGTCGCGCTTGAACGTTTTCTCTGCCATAGAGATTGTGCCGCGCATAAATGCGTTTTGCGGTCGGTCGCGGCTGTCGTAGGCAACAAATACTGCGTTGTGGTACGGAATGTCTTCGTAAATCTTACGCTCTCCGATTAGCCTGCGAGTAATCTCCGGGTCAAGTCCGCGTGTCCGGCACAGGTACGCCATTACGTGGTTGTTGTTAATATTCGGCGGTGGCAACCGCAACGGAGTATCCGGAGCGCGAGTCGGCGTGGGTTTAGGTTTGCGCTCCGGGAACGTATACGCTCCGCGACTTCCGGCAAGCTGTTTTACCGCCGCGAGCGCCGCCGTTACCTCGTCCGTGTAGCCGTAGTCGTTCAGCAGAATGTGCTTGTACAGCTCAACTGGCGAATAACCGTGCAAATCCCGGCTGTTCCAGTACCAGCGTCCGTCGTCTCGGATTACAAGGCTGTCGTGCAGTTTACCCTTATAGCAGCCGCTGTGACGCGTCAATTCGTAGCCGTTCGCCATAAGAAACGCCGCGAGGTCAACTGACTTCGCGGCTGCGTATTCCTCGGCGGTGTAGCGTTCTCTGCGTGTTGTCGGTATTGTCAAAACCTCCTTTCCATAGCAAAACGCCGCCGTGTGGGTCACATACGGCGGCGTTTTTTTGTTTTATCCTGTTAATTTATCAGCTTCTACTTTCCATATTCAAGTAGCTCGTTAATAACCGCGACCACTTCGTCCGTTTTTCCCGACTTCAAGCTTCCGGCTTTGTACGCTATTATTCCCGATTCGGCAGTGAATAGTTTGTTCGGACGGACGTTACTTGTCACGTTAAGCCCGCCTAAAATAAAATCGGACGCGCCAATTTCAACCGCTAACTCATCACTGACGCTCTTGCTCGTTATTTGAGATAGTATTAAATCGCTCGCGTCGGACTGCGCTAACACTAACGCAGGGCGGCGTTTCGAGGAACTCAAATCGGAAAACGGAAACGGCACGACTACTACGTCGCCTTTTACAAATCCTGCCACACAGCGTCCTCCTCCGGCAACAGCCAGCCTTTGGCGAGCGACTTTTCAGTGGCGAGCGTAATGTCCTTAACACGATATCCGGTAATTTTGAACGGTATCGCTCGCTCACGCACCGCCTGACTTACAAAAACGCTAACCGCCGATGAAAACGACAAACCAAGCTCCCTAAACAGCAGTTCGCCCTCGTCTTTGAGCTTGTCGTCTATCCTAATATTAACCTGAGCCATAACTACCTCCCGATTGCTACGCTTTGCTATCATTATATACCAAAACACATTACTTGTCAACCGGGATTTTTCAAAAAGAGAACATCGCGCTTCACTTGCCGCAAACCCTCGGTTTGAACTATTCGGAAATTCCGAATAGTTGCGTCATCATTTATTGCTCCTGCTCCCAATCGTCCTCGTCCGTCGCCGGTTCGGTTCCTAAAACGTCGGCGGCGGAGCGTGACAACGCGAACTGCTCAAGCATTGCGACACGCTCCCGGAGCGCGTAGCACAATACGTCGCGCCGATTATCCTCAATGTACGGACTTTGACGCAGAATTTCCGAGTATTCCTCGTCCACGCCGCGAAGCGCGGAGAAGGCAAGCCAACCGAAGTCCGTTATTAGCTCGATTTGTTCTCCGTGTTTGCTGCGGAACGGTTTGCTCTTTTGTTCGGCTCGCGGTTTAATCATATGGGGATATTGGTCGTACCACATAGAGGTGCCGCAGTCGAATATTGGCGCGAGTCCAAGCCATTTCAACGTCTCGGCGTCCCTGACTGCTCCGAAATTGTTGTAGTGCCTGTCGGAATTGACAATTAGAAAATCCACCGCGAGCATACGGTCAAGACTTTGCCTCGCGTCGGGGATGCCAAGTGCGTTGCACCGTTCTAAAAAGTGTTGATACTCGGAGATGTGTCCGGGCTTTTTGCCCGTTTCTCGGATATGCCACGCGCTCACAAGGTCGGTTTGCGGCGTAACGAAATCCTCGCATCCGGACAGCGGTTGGTCACCGTCCCATATCAGCGTATACGCCGCGTGAGCGATTCCGAGCCGCCGCATAATCGCGCTGGCGATTACCTCGTTTAG